>CAZYTE010000121.1:0-4870 GCA_964649425.1 uncultured Oscillospiraceae bacterium | reverse complement strand
ATAAAGAAGCGCTTTGAACGGACGATCCTGAACTCATCATCGGGCTCATCATCCACAGGAATAGCGGCAAGCTCCAATGCCTCTTTTTCCAGTGCGCCCTCACGCAGTCGCTTTTCAAGGCGAGTCTTGTTTCTGCGGATCTGTCTTTCAATAGCGGCAACGCCGGAGTCTATTGAAGCGTACATATCGTTTGTAAGCTCATTTGCTCTGTAAAAAAGACCATTGTTCCTGATTGTGATCTCTGCCCGGAAGCGTCCGCGCTCAGTGCTGAATGTGACCGATGCCTCTGCCTCAGTCCTGAACAGTCTGTCCAGCTTGCTGATTTTACGGCTTGCATATTCTCTCAGGCTGTCGGAGGAACTCATCTTCTTCTCGGTAAATGTAAACTTCATAAATGTCAACTCCTTCCAAGCTTGTGCATACAGAAGAATTCTTCTGTTGTTGATTTATGATAACATATTATCCCCCGCAAAAGAAGCCTTATTTTGCAATCAGCACAAAAATCGTCATATTACACCGATATTAATTATATATTTTGTACAGGTATACGAATTTTTTGTAACAAAAAGACCGGAACTTTGTTCCGGTCTTTACTGTTTTATAAAGGTCTATTCTTGATCTGTGCCCAGCGGCGGGGATATTTGGGAGGGGTGTCCTTTTCCTTGCGTACAACAAGGGCATTGTGGCTCACATCAAGGCCCGGCACTGAGTAGTGTTTCAGCCCCACTGTCCTGCCGCCGAGAATTGCTATGCATCTGTTGGCTTCCTCCAGCTCCTCCTGACAATCAGGCCCTTTCATTGCAATAAACAAACCGTCCTTCTTCACAAAAGGCAGGCAGAGCTCCGAGAGCATATTGAGCCTTGCAACCGCTCTGGAGGTTACAATATCAAAGCCCTGTCGGTAGTCAGCAGGTGCCTCCTCCGCTCTCATGTGAACACAGCTGACATCCTCAAAGCCCAGCTTGTCACTGAGGTCGCGCAGAAACTTTACGCGCTTATCAAGGCTGTCAAGGAGCGTAAGCTTTATACCTGGGCAGGCAATTTTAAGCACCATGCCGGGAAAGCCCGCGCCGGTGCCCACATCCAGAACCCTCTTACCGTGAAAATCGGCCAGAGTCAGAAGAGCGGAACAATCCAGAAAATGCAGTCTGGCCACATCTTCCTCGCCGGATATCGCAGTCAGATTCATCACCTTGTTTATCTCTTCCATATAATCATGGTAGATTCTGAACCGCCTGAGAGCGTCACAGTCCAGTTCAATATTCAGCTCTTCAAAACCGCTTTTGATAATATCCTCTAACATATTTTAAGCTCCATTAAGTATAGAAATCATGGTCTCCGATGCTGCACACAAACTGCAGCTTCTCTTCAAACCATCTGCTTGCACCTTTATCGGGATTTACAAAATACAGGCTCTCCCCTGCCGTGTTATAGCCCTCAAGGCAGAGATAAGCCGCCACAACACTCCGCTCATCCGGGTCACCCAGTACTGCGCCGGTGGCCGCAGGGGTAAACTGCACAGCATGTTTGTTGTCAAAAATCACTTCAAACACAGTATCGGGGAACCCCTCATGGGCCACCCTGTTGTATACCACATTACCCACCGCAATAAGTCCTGCCATTGGCTGATCCTTTGTTTCGGAGTAAATAATTCTGGGAAGCCAGAACAGGTCCTCCGAGCTGAAGTTCACAGCATAATAGTTGGCTCCTCCCTGTATGATGGAAACACCATCGGTGCTGATCTCTACCTGCAGGGGATCCCCGAAAACCGTGACCTTCACACCGAACACCCGTTCAATTACATCCTTTGAAAGATATACCCTGCTATCTTCAATAACGAACTTTTCCGGAGTGTAAAGATATCTGTAGTTTGCCTGCACATACTCATCGTTAATGCTGCCGCTCATATACAGATCACTTCCGCTGATCTCAAAGGAAGTCTGGGTCGTGGTGGAGGCGATCTCCATCCCGTAATAGTCGCAGATACTCTCCGGGGAAATATATACAAGACCATTCTTAACGCATGCCCTGTCTGCAAGGAGACCGTCAAAGTAGAGCAGCGCATGATCGGACTGAGATCTCTCTGACGCTTTGGGCAGGCTGATCTTCGGAATGGTATAAGTCTTTTCTTCCACTTCTGTCTGCTGCTCAACGCTTTCAGCCGCGCAGGCCGTAAACAATAAGCAGCAAAGCATCAGGGCCATTGAAATAATTCTTCTGTTCATTATCAGATACTGATGGTGTCGGCGTTGGAGATATTGGTCTGGCTGAAAAGAATGACACAGTCACCCTCCAGCAATATCAGATCGCCCTTGGGAATGATAACATTATCGCCGCGCTTTACCATGACAATAAAGGTCTGGCGGGATATATCCAGATCCCTGATGCGGACGCCGTTCCAGGGATGCTGCTTTTTAAGGACAAGCTCTTTAAGGTCAATGTGCTTATCATCGCTGAGGGACTCCGCACCGAGAATAAGTGTATCACCCAGACGCAGTATAACATCGCCGCGGGGAACGATTATCTCCATCCCTCGGCGGATGGCCGCTACAATTATGCCGTGGGGCAGCCCCAGATCCTTAATAGCCGTATTCACCCACTTGTCGCCCATCTTCAGATGCACCTTAATGAAATGCACATCCTCTTCCCGGGCAAACTCGGAAAGTCGCTTGATTCTGGAATACTGGTCAACAAAGCCTGCAGAAATAATTGCAGTGGGTATGGCAACCATGCCGACACCCAGGAAGGTTATCACCAGAGCAAGAAGCTTGCCCAGGGTGGTGATGGGGTAAATCTCACCGTAGCCAACGGTCATAATGGTCATGACGGCCCACCAGATGCCGGAGAAAGCATTGGAAAACACCTCAGGCTGCGCATCTGCTTCCACACTGTACATACAAAGGCTGGAAGCAAGAGTAAGTATCAGGATTATAAACACCGATGAAAACAGCTGCTGCCGCTTGCTGGACAAAACCTCGGAGATAACGCTGAGCGAGTCGTGATAAGCGTTGATTCGGAAAAGCTTAAAAATACGAACCACTCTGAACATTCTGAAAGCGACAGCACCTGCCGGGAAAAATACAGGCAGATAATAGGGCAGAAATGAAAGCAGGTCAATTATTCCCGTGAATGAAAGCACGTACTTGAAAAATGCGCGGACCGGGGGCTTATTGGGATAGTTGAAGCTGGCAGTCCACAGGCGAAGAGCATAATCCACCGCAAAAAAAGCTATGGTTACCGCCTCGATGGCAAGCATAATCTCTCCATGAGCTGCTCGCATATTTTCATAGGTATACATGAATGTTACGGCAAGATTCACGATTATAGCAAGAGCACTTATAATATCATAGCAGCGGCTGAGCCAGGTATCTCTGCCACCAACTTCTATAATGTCAAAAACATTCTTGCGTAATTCATATACAAAATTCTTGTTATCTGTCATGTCACACCTCCATGCACAACAACAAACAAAAACACGGCTATACTATACTAAATTATTCACCATAAGGCAAGAGCACTCAATTCATTTTTGCCCATACTAAAGCATAATAATAGCCTGAGGATGGTGAAGTGATGCGTTTTTCAAGGCTTGCCGCAGCGCTTGGAGTGGCTCTTTTGACTATAAATGTACTGGGTGACCAAAGTCCGGGAACAAGGCTGGGATTGATCATAGCAGACAATCCCGCGGTGGACCTTATGAAAAATGTAAGTGTAGCAGAAAACACAGCGGTATACACTAATACTCTTAAACCTGCTGTGTCACCAACGCCGGAGCCCGACATCATGCTGCCGACCTTATCAGCTGAAGAAATAAAAGCAAATCCCACAGACACAGCAAACATAAGGGAAACGACCATACAAGGCGGCATGAGCATAAAAAATGAGACAGACTACGAAATAAATGTCACCGAATTTCTATCCGTTGGGCCGCAGATAACATTGCCTGCAGATGGCCCTCAAATACTGATAATGCACACCCACGGCAGTGAAGCATACACCCCGGCGGGTCTTGACCGATATGAGGAGAGCGACAACAGACGCACCGAAGATAAGGAATACAATGTTATCCGTATAGGCGATGAATTGACCACGCTTCTGGAAGGCTACGGCTTGAATGTGCTCCATGACAGGGAAATACATGACTACCCCAGTTATACCGGCTCTTATACCCGTTCAGGACAGGCTGTGGAAAACTATTTAAAAGAGAATCCGGGCATTTCCGTTGTAATTGATTTGCACAGGGATGCGCTTGACTCAAACGGGATCATATATAAAACAATGGCAGAGGAGAGCGGAGTGTGTGCAAGTCAGATTATGATGCTGACCGGCAGCAATGCCAGCGGCCTGCAGCATGACAACTGGCAAAAAAACCTGAGTCTGGCGCTTTACCTGCAGCAGGCCGTGAACAGTATGCATCCAACGCTGATGCGTCCTGTTACACTTGTGAAAGAGCGATACAATATGCATCTGACCAACGGTTCTATAATACTTGAGGTAGGCAGCAGCGGAAACACTCTGCAGGAGGCCCTGGCTGCCATACGGCTATTTGCCGATGCAGCAGGACCGGCACTGCACAAACTCATCGAACAGCCCCTCGAAGAATAAAAAACACCATGGCAAAAGCCATGGTGTTTTAATTAAAAGCGTAAATTACTCGTTGATCTCAACAACAACGCCGGAACCAACGGTGCGGCCGCCCTCGCGGATAGCGAAGCGCAGACCAGCCTCGATAGCGATGGGGGTGATCAGCTCAACATTCATATCAACGTGGTCGCCGGGCATGCACATCTCAACGCCTTCGGGCAGGTTGATAACGCCGGTAACGTCGGTGGTACGGAAGTAGAACTGGGGACGGTAGTTGTTGAAGAAG
>CAZYTE010000120.1:0-4906 GCA_964649425.1 uncultured Oscillospiraceae bacterium | reverse complement strand
CCGGCTGGAGCGAAACCATCGCCTTTGATCCCGCGGTGGAGGGTGACTCTCTCAGGGGCATACAGATTATCTCCAAGGAAGCGGAGCGCCTTACCAATATGGTCAAGGAGCTTCTGGAATTTACCAGAATTCAGGATGGCCGCTTCAATCTTCGTATTGAGCTTATAGATATTGCCGCCGAGCTTGAGGATGCGCTTTTCACCTACGGAGAGCTTATGCGTCAGGCCGGAATGGAAATCAATTACACACAGCCCTCCGCCGAGATCGCTCTCATCCCCGGTGACCCGGAGAGGCTGCAGCAGGTTTTCCTCAATCTGCTTGATAACGCCGTCACTCATGGCGGCGAGGGCGGGAAAGTTGATGTGGCCATTGATGAGGATATCGACGGTGTTCACATTGATTTTCGTGACTATGGTCACGGCATTCCCGATGCCGAGCTTCCCCATATAAAGGAAAAATTCTATAAAGGCAGTTCCAAAAACCGCGGCACCGGCATAGGTCTTGCGGTTTGTGACGAGATCATCAGCCGCCACGGTGGCAGACTGGAGATCAAAAACGCAGTGGATGGCGGCTGTATTGCCTCCATCGTTCTTCCCACCAGTTCAAATTAGTTAGGAGACAGAGATGCCAGAAGCAAATAATTCTTGTTCCTTCCGCACTTCCATAGGCGGTCAGGCCCTTATGGAGGGCATCCTGATGCGCGGCCCCAGAAAGCAGGCCATAGTCTGCCGCACCGGGGAAGGTTTGGTAGAAAAAACTGAAGAACTTAAATTCATCAAAGATAAGTATCCCATTTTGGGCGTTCCGTTTATCCGCGGCTGCGCCACCTTTCTTGACTCTATGGTCAAGGGCATGCAGGCTCTCACCTATTCCGCAGAGCTCATTCCCCTCGAGGAGCAGGGTGAGCCTGACAAGCTTGACCAGTGGATCAACAATCACTTTGAGGCTGAAAAAGCTCAGAAGATCATTATCGGCGTTGCCGTTGTCATGGGCATTGCCCTTGCAATGTTCCTCTTCATCTTCCTGCCTGCTTTTACCGTTGGCCTCATCAAGCCCCTGACAACAAATTATGTAGTTCGAAACCTCTCCGAGGGTTTGGTGCGAGTGGTAATTCTGCTGTGCTATATGTGGCTTTGCACAAGAGTACCCGATGTAAAGCGCCTGTTTTCCTACCACGGTGCCGAGCATAAGACTATTTTCTGCTATGAGCACGGTAAGGAGCTCACCGTTGAAAATGTCCGCGAGGAATCCCGCTTCCACCCCCGCTGTGGCACCAGCTTTCTGCTGGTTGTGGTAGTGGTCAGCATCCTTGTAAACTCTGTTGTCAGACTCGACAACACCTTTGCCCGCATGGGCTGCCACCTTCTGCTTCTGCCCATCGTTGTGGGCATCAGCTACGAGATAAACCGCTGGTGCGGCAAGCATGATAACTGGCTGTCTGCTGTTTTGTCCGCTCCCGGCAAGTGGCTGCAGCACATTACCACCAATGAACCTGACGACAGTATGATCGAGTGCGCCATCCGTGCCATGGAGCTGGTCATTCCCGACGAGCAGGGCAGCGACGAATGGGGTAAGTGATGAAAACATATAACGAAATCTACCTTGATGCCCGGAGTATTCTGCGCCAGTCCGGAATTGAAGCTTACAACCTTGAAGCCAGGATCCTGGTTGCCCGGGCAGCCAACAAAAGCATTTCCCAGCTCTTGAGAGATATCAATCTCTATACCACCAAAGAAATTGAAAATACTGTCATGGACTATACTGCCCGCAGGCTCCGCGGCGAGCCCGTGGCCTACATAACCGGTTCCTGGGAGTTTTATGGTCTGCCCATGAATGTGACTCCCGATGTGCTCATCCCACGCATGGACACTGAGGTCCTGGTGGACACCGCCAAGGAGCTGCTCATCGGTAAGAAGATGGATGCAAGGATCATGGATCTGTGCTGCGGCAGCGGATGCATCAGCTGTGCACTGGGTCATGAGCTGCCCGCTTCCAGGATCCTCGCCATAGACATCAGTGCCAGCGCTCTGGAGGTGTGCAGGAGCAATGTGGCCCTCAACAGGCTTAACTCCAAGGTTCTGTGTATGCAGGCTGATGCCACATCTTCCCCCCCCATGGGCATTGGTCAGTTTGATATGATAGTTTCAAACCCTCCCTACATCGCAAGCGACGAGATTATGACTCTGGACAGCTCCGTGCGCGACTATGAGCCCATCTGGGCTCTGGACGGCGGGGAGGACGGCCTGAGATTCTATAAATCAATCATAAAACACTGGAAATCCCTTATCCGCCCCGGCGGCTATCTGCTCTTTGAAGTGGGTGAGGATCAGGCTCCGGCAGTTAAGGAAATGCTGCTGGCAGCCGGCTTCTCCTCTGCCGGTACCCGCAAGGACACTCAGGGCATAGACCGTGTGGTGTTCGGACAGATGTAAACACTATTCTTTAAGATATAAGGAGACATTAACATGGCTGAAAAGAAAAAGGTCACCCCCGCCGCCTCCGCAGACAGCGACAGAAAGAAAGCCCTTGAAACCGCCATTGCCAAAATCGAAAAGGACTACGGCAAGGGTACCATCATGCGCCTTGGCGAGGATATCACCGTAAATGTTGAGGCTCTCTCCACCGGCTCCCTCTCCCTTGACCTTGCCCTCGGTATCGGCGGCGTTCCCAGAGGCCGTATTATAGAGATCTACGGACCCGAGGCCTCCGGTAAGACCACTCTGGCCCTTCATGTTGTTGCCTCCGCCCAGAAGAACGGCGGCGAGGCAGCATACATTGATGTTGAACACGCGCTGGAGCCTGCATATGCAAGGGCTCTGGGTGTAGATATTGACAGTCTGCTGATCTCTCAGCCCGACACCGGCGAGCAGGCTCTGGATATTGCGGAGTCTCTGGTGCGCTCCGGTGCCATCGATGTTCTGGTGGTTGACTCTGTTGCGGCACTTATCCCCAAGGCCGAGCTTGAGGGTGAGGTTGGCGACACTGTTGTGGGCGCTCTGGCAAGACTTATGTCTCAGGCAATGCGCAGACTGGCAGGCGCTATTTCCAAGAATAACTGCACCGTTATCTTCATCAACCAGCTCCGCCAGAAAATCGGCGTATTCTACGGCAACCCGGAGACCACTCCCGGCGGTCTGGCACTGAAGTACTATGCTTCCGTCCGTATCGATGTACGCCGTGTCGAGACACTCAAGGCAAACGGCGAGATGATTGGCAACCGTACCCGTGCGAAGGTCGTAAAAAATAAGGTGGCTCCCCCCTTCCGTGAGGCGGAGTTTGACATTATGTACGGCGAGGGCATATCCCGCATCGGCGAGATCATTGACCTTGGCGTAAAGCTGGAAGTCATTGACAAGGCCGGCGCATGGTTCACAGTCAATGGCCAGCGTATTCAGGGCCGTGACGGCGTTAAGGAGTACCTGACCAACAATCCCGAGGCCTGTGAGGTCGTGGAGCAGCAGGTTCGCGACAATTTCTTCAAGCTCATGAGCCCTCAGGCTCAGAAAGCAGCAAAGATCTCCGGCAGAGCAGTTGATGTTACCGCCGCTGATTTTGACGAGGACTAAGTAATGCTCATTTCCGGTCTTAAACAGACCTCCCCGGGCAGGATAACAGTCTGCTTTGAAGACGGCAGCGAGATAAAATCAAGTCTCGGTGTTGTCACCGATATGCGTCTGTTTTCCGGTCGTGATCTGGATGAGGAGGAGCGGCGGGAGCTTCAGACAGCCTCCACGCGCTCCATCACCAGAGATAAATGCATTGAAATGCTCTCAAGACGCAGGATGTCCCGCAAGGAGCTTGTGGATAAGCTTATCCGCAAGGGTGAAAGCGAGGATGTGGCAGAATACTGTGCGGACTGGCTGGAAGAAAAAGGTTTTCTGGATGATGAGAGCTACGCCGCCGCCGTTGCCAGGCACTATGGCAGCAAGGGCTACGGCGCGGGCCGTGTCCGCTTCGAGCTTTACCGCCGGGGCGTTGAAAAAGACCTGTGGGATGAAGCGCTTGAACAAATGCCCGCTTCTGATGAAAAGATCGATAAGCTTATAGCTTCAAAGCTTAAAGATCCCGATGACCGGGATCAGGTGCGCAAGATCAGCGCATCGCTCTACCGCCGGGGATACTCCTGGGATGAAATTCGTTCTGCGCTGAGACGATACAATGCGCAGACAGAGGACTTTGAATAATGGAAAAAACTTTTGCAATGATTTCTCTTGGCTGTGCCAAGAATTTGGTCAACAGTGAACAGATGCTCTACCTGATGGATGAGGCAGGCTACCGGCTGGTGCCCGATCCCGACGGGGCTGACCTGGTCATCGTCAACACCTGCGGCTTTATTGACGCCGCGAAGAGCGAAGCCATCGAGAATATCCTGGAAATGGCCGAGCTTAAAAAAGCCGGCAAGCTGGGCGGCATAATCGTCACCGGCTGTCTGCCCGAGAGATATAAGGATTCCATCCTCTCTGAGCTGCCCGAAATTGACGCTGTTCTTGGTGTGGGGAGCTTTGGCGATATAGTTTCCGCCGCCGATGCGGTTGTTGATGAGCGAGGCTTCAGGAGCTTCAAGGACAACAGCGCCCCCGTGGAGGAAATTGGCCGCGTTATCTCCACCGGCCCTGCCTGGGCTTATCTGCGTATTGCCGAGGGCTGCAATAATTTCTGTGCTTTCTGTGCCATTCCCTATATCCGCGGCCGCTACCGCTCCCGTTCTCTGGAGAATGTGCTGGCCGAGGCAAAGGACATGGCTGCCAGAGGTATAAAGGAAGTTATAGTCATAGCTCAGGACATTACCCGCTACGGTACCGACCTTTACGGCAAGCGGACTCTTGCAAAGCTCTGCAATGAACTGGCAAAGATCGAGGGCATTGAGTGGATAAGACTCCACTATCTCTACCCCGACCAGTTTGAC
>CAZYTE010000119.1:0-4943 GCA_964649425.1 uncultured Oscillospiraceae bacterium | reverse complement strand
CCTGATGAAGATAGAGAATGGAGGCGTCAATACCCAAAGGCATACCTGCGGCAAGTCTGTTATAAATAACAGATGCAATAAGGCCGCGCTCATTATCGTTTGCAGCCTCTCGCTCAATAAGAGACGCAATGGTCACAGCATCCTTGATGCTGATTCCGCGGTTATTGGTCTGATTGATCAGATTGGAATCATACCTGGAATGGAATACAACAAGGAACTTATTAATTGCGCTGGAGGCCTGCATACCTACATAGAACTGATAGGTATCCGGGAACAGAAAACCCTCAAGTCTGGAAGCATCACCCTCCGGTGCGCCTTCAAGGAAGCTGTAATTAAACTTGTAGTTTGCCGCGGCATCCATAAGGTCTTCATAGCTGCAGACCTCATTCTCCTCCAGCCGGCGGAAAATCTGCTCAATTGTAAAGCCTTCCGGAATAGTAACATCCACGGTAAGTGCCGCGGAAGAGCCGGAGCGCATATTCTGTATGAGAGCTCGGTAGTCATATTTGGAGTTGAGCTGATATTCACCGGGGCTGACTTTTTCATCCGCATTGGAAATTTTGCAGAACAATTCAAACAGCCACTTATATTCGATAAAACCCGCATCCTTCAATTCATCTGCCACATAGGATATATCGGCACTGGTCACTCGCTCGGTGCCGGTCTTGTTGCCATCTTCATCAAAGGTATCAACGGTTTTGGAGCTGAAAATGCTGACAGGCAGATTGACTGTGGCGGTAAAATCATCCTTGTTGAGCGCCAGCATATCACTGGCAGCCATCCATGCTACACATGCAAAAACAATGCTTATGCATGAAACGAACACAAAGTACATAAGCCCGCCCAAGCATCCGGTTCTGGACTCATGGCTCTGTCTTATCGGGTGGTAGTCACGTTCTGTTTCATCATCACCGGTGTAGTTGCTGTTTGCCTTTCCGGTTTCATCTATGAGCAGCTTATCAACGGTCTTCACCTTATCTGCAGCCCATTCCCTGCTGTTTTTTGCAAGTTCATTGGCATTAACATTTCTTTTCTTTTTTTCTGCCGCTCCTTTTTCATCGTGAGAGCGAAAAATCTCATTAAGATTATCAATATCTCCAGCCATTTCTGACCTCCTTTGCATGGGCTATTACAAGCTGATGCTAATGTAGCACTTTTAAACAGCTTTGCATATTATAGCTCGAACGGCATGAAAGCCGTCACGCTACACATCACAAAGCTGAAACATTTGCTCCTGCGCGCGGAGCATAATGGGAGCTAAATCCAATGCGCGAAGAAAGGGAATTAACTATGTTCTGCAACGGTTCCAACAATTGCCTCTGGATAATCATCCTGATCATCATTCTCTTCTGCTGCTGCGGCAACAACGGCTGCAGCTCCGGCAACGGCTGCAACAACGGCTGCTTCAACAGCTGCGACAACAACTGCTGCTAATTATTATTTCCGGGGGCTGCATCAGGCCCCCGTTTTTATTTTATCAGGGAACAAATCAAATCATAAATCTCGTCATTGATGTCTTCCATACTGCGGAGCTGTCCATTTTTTTTAGATGCAATTCGCTTCCATCCCCAGTAATCAGCCGCACGCTGCGCGGTGCGCAGGCAGCACTTCAGATATTCGATATCTTTCTCGTGTATATCCGCCTTTGTGTTGGTATCTTCCTGTCTGTGTTTCATGCGAGCCAAAGATGTTTCCAGATCAACCTCCAGATAGAGTACAAGATCCGGCTTCGGAAGCTTCAGCTTTATATGCTCAAAATCATAGAGCCACTCAAAATAAGCAGGCAGCTCTTCATCACTGAGTTTGCAGCCCTGATGAACCGCATTTGATGTAGTATATCTGTCAGCCAGAATAATGCCGCCATTTTCATAGATTTTACCCCAATCAGTGCTGTATGAGGCAAAACGATCTACCGCATAAAAAGCGGATGCAGTGTAAGCATTCACATCGTTGGGACGGGTTCCGAACTCCCCCGCCAAATACATTCTGATAAGGGCACTGCTCTCCTTATCATACCTGGGGAACACAATGTGATTATAGTCGATTCCGTCATTTTCCATTCGCTGACACAGGCGGCGGTACTGCGAAGATTTTCCGCTTCCATCTATGCCTTCAAGAACAATAAGCTTTCCCTTGTTCATTTATTTCTCCAATCAGTATCCGAATAATCTGCGCCACAGAGCAGCAAACACGATCCATCCACGCTTCAGAGTGCGGACAAGTCTTTTGGGCTCCTTAATTATCCAATAGAGCCACTCAAATCCGGAATCGCGCCAACGCTTGGGAGCTCTCTCGCTGATCCCGGCATAAATCCTTAGTTCTTCACCGAAGCCAAGCATCAAGCCAACCTGAAGCTCGTCCTTATGCCTGTACATCCATTGCTCCTGCCGGTAAGTGCCCTTACATACCAAAAGCAAATCAGGCTTAATGTCATTTATTACTTCAATAAGCTCCAATTCATTACTGTAATAGTCTTCATCGCCAGAATAGAGCTTTAGCCCGGGAAATCTGTAGGCAATTCGCTCCTGAGCCGCTTCGAGTATCTCATAATTTGGAGCAAATATGTATACACTCATCTGCTTTTCGCTCATTCGAGCCATAAGCGCTGAGGAAAAATCAAAGGCACTGATACGGTTCTTAATGGGTGTTCCCAAAATCGAGGCTGCAAGTAAAACTCCGTTTCCTGCCGGCAGCAGTAAGGATGCCCCCCTCACAGAAGCGCGAAGCCTTTTATTATCGCTGATCTCGTGCACCATCTCAGAATCGGGCGCAGCAACATAGTGCCCCTCACAGGAGCCCATAAGCTGAAGCGCATACTCCGCGGTTTCAGCCACAGAAGAATTTGCAAATTCCAATCCCAAAACATTGGTTATATTCATATTTGACTGAACACCTCGCCAATTTTTTTATTTATAACAAGGTTTGCAAATCTGTCATAGGGTGTTTCGCTTAAATTTATCAGAACAAGCTTGGAGCCGCTGTAGAATCTGATAAGCCCCGCGGCAGGATAGACATTCAAGGAGGTTCCGCCAACGATCAGCACATCCGCCTGCTGAATGAGCCTGACTGAGCGATTAATAACATCATCATTCAAAGCTTCCTCATAAAGAACAATATCCGGTCTGATAATTCCGCCGCAGTCACAGTTTGGAATACCCTCACCATAGTTTATGCGCTCATGTGGATATTCTTTTCGGCATCTGCAGCAATAGGCTCTGAGAATACTGCCGTGCAGCTCAAGAACATTCCGGCTTCCTGCCGCCTGATGCAGACCATCTATATTCTGAGTAATTACTGCTTTAAGCTTTCCCTGCTTCTCAAGGGCCGCAAGACGAATATGTGCGGCATTGGGCTTTACACCGTCTATAACTAGCTTCGCTCTGTGAAAGCGGTAATATTCCTCCGGAAATCTGTCAAAAAAGCTTCGGCTTAAAATAGTCTCCGGAGGGTATTTCCACTGCTGGCTGTACAATCCATCAACACTTCTGAAGTCCGGTATACCGCTTTCAGTGCTGACGCCGGCTCCGCCGAAGAATACAATATTGTCACTTTCATCGACCCATTTTTTCAGCTGTAAAATATCCTGATCCATGAAATCATCTCCGGTGAGTACTATTCTGACTAATAGCATATTATACACCCAAGAAGAAGCATTTACAATAAAGAAAATCCACTCTCGTGATGAGAGTGGATAATAATTCTTAATTTTTGCTGAATTCTCCCAGGCGGAGGCCTTCATTCTTCTGAAGCGCCCAATTGATGCACCATTCGGAAGTGAACAGCAGCAGGTTATTGCCCTTGAAATCCTGAACCCATTTGGTGTCGCTGGTCAGATTCAGCTTGCGCATATCAATCTCTTCATTCTCCACCCAACGCACAAGTTCGAAAGGCATAGCTCTGCGGCGAATATCAACACCGTACTCGGACTTGAGCCTGTGCTCAAGTACTTCAAACTGGAGAACGCCTACAACACCCACAATAACCTCCTCAACGCCGGTATAGGGCTCGTGGAAAATCTGGATGGCACCCTCCTGGGCGATCTGCATGATTCCCTTTTCAAACTGCTTGCGCTTCATGGTGTCAACGCGCTCAACCCCCGCAAAATGCTCAGGCGCGAAAGTGGGGATGCCCTCAAACTCAAGGTTCTGTCCTTTTTCGCAGATAGTATCACCAATAGAGAAAATACCGGGATCAAATACGCCGATAATATCTCCGGCGTAAGCCTCATCAATAATCGCTCTGTCAGATGCCATAAGCTGCTGTGGCTGGGCCAGTCTCAGCGCTTTGCCGCCCTGAACATGGAAGTACTCCTTATCTCTTTCAAAACGGCCGGAGCATATGCGCATAAACGCGATCCTGTCGCGATGAGCCTTGTTCATGTTTGCCTGGATTTTGAAAACGAAAGCAGAGAATCGATCATCAAAGGGATCGACAATATCATCACCGGAGATTCTGGGCAGCGGGGGCATGGTCATGTCCAAAAAGCTCTCAAGGAAAGGCTCGACACCGAAGTTATTGAGCGCAGAGCCAAAGAAAACCGGACTGAGTCTGCCGCGGCGTACAAGATCAATGTCAAACTCATATCCCGCACCGTCAAGCAGCTCAATATCATCAGCCAGAGTCTCTCTCAGCCGCACACCGATAAGCTCATCCAGAGTCTCGGTATCATCAATGCTGCACTCAATGGCCTTGATCTTGCTCTGTCCACGGTGAAATTCGTTGAAAGCGAGAATCTCTTTTTTTTCTCTGTCGTATACACCCTTGAAGTCGTGACCGCAGCCGATGGGCCAGTTCATGGGATATGTGCCGATGCCGAACTCATTTTCCAGCTCTTCCATCAGATCGTAGGGGCTGCGGGCCTCCCGGTCCAGCTTATTAACAAATGTAAAGATGGGGATATGACGCATAGCGCAGATCTTGAAAAGCTTTCTTGTCTGGGGCTC
>CAZYTE010000118.1:0-5040 GCA_964649425.1 uncultured Oscillospiraceae bacterium | reverse complement strand
GGATCATCATGCCCATGTCGCCCTTGGTGCGCTCGTTGAAGTCCTTGGTGAACTGACCAATGTTAACACCGTACTGACCCAGTGCAGGGCCGACGGGGGGTGCAGGAGTTGCCTTGCCGGCAGGAACCTGGAATCTTACGTATCCAACAACTTTCTGTGCCATTTACAGCACCTCTTTCTTACTTAATCTTTAATAACTTCGACCTGATCGAGCTCCAGATCAACAGGAGTCTCACGGCCGAACATGGAGACGACTACGCGAACCCTGTTCTTCTCGGGCTCAAGCTCGTCCACCACGCCGAAGAATCCGGCAAGGGGACCGTCATTAACCTTGACCTGATCGCCAAGCTCGTAGCCGACAACGATCTCACGGCGTTCAACGCCCAGATCGTAAATTTCCTGCTCCGTCAGGGGGACGGCCTTGCCGTCAGAACCGACGAAACCGGTAGCACCGCGGACATTATGGATCAAGTGCCAGCTGTCATCCGTCAGGATCATCTTCACCAGAACATAACCGGGGAACACTTTGCGCTCGACGGTCTTCTCACCTGCATCGGTGTATTCGGTGACAGTTTCCATGGGGATGCTGACTTCCTTGATCAGATCAGTCATCCTGCGGTTTTCTGCCGCTTTCATGATAGCGGCTGCCACAGCATTCTCGTAACTTGAGTATGTGTGGACTACATACCATTTTGCTTCTTCAGCCATGTCGATTAACCCGCCAGAATGAAGATAGCTTTAACCAGCAACTGTGCCAGTTCATCAAAGCCCCAGAGCACCACAGCAGTAACAGCAATTACGCCGATGGCAATGAGAGAGTTGTGAACGATGGTCTTACGGCTGGGCCATATGACCTTCTTCAGCTCACTCTTCATCTCTCTGAACCACTTGCCGATTCTCTTGAAGAGACCGGGCTTGGTATCGTCCTTCTTGACAGCGGTGACGGCTTTGGTAGGGGCAGCATTAACTTTCTTTTCTTCAGCCATTTTCACGCATCCTTTCAGACTTACTTGGTTTCTACATGCTTGGTGTGCTTTCTGCAGAAGGGGCAATACTTGCTACGCTCCAAACGGTCAGTGGTGTTCTTCTTGTTCTTGACCGTGTTGTAGTTCCTCTGCTTGCATTCATCGCATCTGAGTGTGATTTTTACTCTTGCGCCTGCAGCCATTCTTTCGGCACCTCCTATGATTATTTACCCGTTTCCCGGGCATTGCCTCCCTGTATTGGAGCGAAAAGCCTGATTTTGGCGGAAAAAAGCGCACAAAAATAAACCTCTCGTCCGACAGGTAATCCATACTATAACACAAGCAAAGGCTCAGGTCAATATTTTTTTGAAGAAAATTCATGATTTTTCAAGGCTTTTTGCTTGAATCGGATTGCTATTGATGGTATATTCTCTTATTAATGAAAGGTGGGCTGCTTTAATGGACTTCAACGAAGCGCTTGAATATATAAACGGTATGCAGTGGTTCGGCTCAAAGCCCGGTCTTGAACGGGTCACTGAGCTTTTGAGCAAGCTGGATAATCCCGAAAAAGGGCTTAAATACATTCATATTGCCGGCACCAACGGCAAGGGCAGCTGTGCGGCCATGATTTCAAGCATTTTCAAGTGCTGCGGCTATAAGACCGGCCTTTTTACCTCCCCCTATCTTTTCCGTTTTAACGAGCGCATGAAGATAAACGGTCAGGAGATCGAAAATGATGTGCTGGCAAAGCTTGTGGCGCGCATCAAGCCCCTGGCGGAGGCTATGGAAGACCACCCTACCGAGTTTGAGCTGATGACCGCGGCAGCCCTTTTGTGGTATGCCGAGGAAAAATGCGATATCGTGGTTCTTGAGGTGGGTCTCGGAGGCCGCTTTGATGCCACTAATATAATAGAAAGCCCGGAGCTTTCCATTATAATGAATATCGGACTGGATCATACCGGTGTTCTGGGCGACACTGTTGAAAAAATTGCCTATGAAAAAGCCGGTATCATCAAGTCCGGCTGTCCCTGCGTTTTGTATCAGCAGGACAAAAATGTTGAGGAAGTCGTTGAAAACTGCTGTAAGGAGAGAAACGCGCCCCTGTTCAAAGCAGATTTCAGCCAGATCAAGCCGGAGTTTGACAGCTTTGAGGGTCAGGTCTTTTCCTACAAGGGCGATGCCTATGCCATAAGTCTTCTGGGCTCCCACCAGATGAAAAATGCCGCCGTGGTTGCCGAGGCTATTAAGATTCTCAGGGCAAAAGGCTGGGAACTTGATCAGGATGATGTGGAGCATGGCTTCTATTCTGCCCAGTGGCCTGCCCGCTTTGAGCTTGTGTGCGATGAGCCCCAGGTGATAGTGGACGGCGGACATAATCCCCAGTGCGCCCGGACCGTCAGAGACAGCCTGCTGCATTATTTCCCGGGAAAACACAGAGTTGTACTGCTGGGAATTTTGGCGGATAAGGATTTCAGGGAAGTCATAGAGATACTGAATGAAGCTGCCGATGAATATGTCTGTGTAAGCCCCAACAGCGACAGGGCCCTTTCGGCTGAGGAGCTGAAAAACGAAATCGAAAAGCTTGGCAAGTCTGCTGTGGCCGCAGGCAGCATAGAAGAGGGCATCACCGCCGCCATTGAGAAGGCCGGCAACGACGGCATGGTCTGCGCCGTGGGCTCACTGTACATGGCCGGAGATGTCCGCGCGTATTTCGATTTGTATTAAGGAGAAAAATATGAGAACAATGGCAATAGATTTCGGAGACCAGAGGATCGGCCTGGCAGTGTCCGACCTGCTGGGTATGATCTGCGGCGAGGCGTGGACCATGGAGGAGTGGAACATGGAGCGCGCTTCCCTGCGCATAGCCGAGGAAGCAAAAAAGCGGGATGTGGACACACTGGTTTTGGGCCTGCCCAAGAATATGGACGGCACCGAGGGCCCCAGAGCGGAAAAGAGCCGCCGGTTTCGTGAAATGCTTATGAAAGACAGCGGTCTGCCTGTTATACTGTGGGACGAGCGCCGCAGCAGCATTGAGGCCCACGCGATTTTGCACGCCGGCGGCAAAAAGGAAAAGAAACACCGCAAGGTGGTTGACGCGGTAGCGGCAAGCCTGATTCTGGAAGGCTATCTCGGCAGCAGATAAGGAACTGATATAATGAAAGAGATATTTGAAAAATTTCTGCAAAATATAAATGTTGATAATATCATTTTAGCATTGGCAACTCTGGTAATATGCCTTGTGCTGATGAAGATATTCCGCTCCATGCTCAACCGGCTTCTGGACAGGGCCAAAAGGCTGGATGGTACGCTGAAAGCCTTTATCAGCCCCGCTGTCACAACAGTTATGTGGATATTGACGGCGATTTTGGTGGCCGATGCGCTGGGAATCCCAACAACATCCCTGGTGGCGGCCTTCAGCGTGGTCGGCCTTGCGCTTTCCCTGTCCATACAGAACGTTATGGCAAATCTGTTTTCCGGAATCACATTGCTTGCCTCCAGACCCTTTGTGGTAGGTGACTTTGTGGAGATCGCGGGCAGAACCGGCAGCGTGAAAAGCATAGGTCTTTTTTACACCACTCTGGACACTGCCGACAATATGCTGGTCAGCATTCCCAACGGTGATGTGACCGCGTCTTCAATCGTAAACTTCAATGCCGAAGGCACGCGCAGGGTGGACATGTTCTTCTGGGCATCCTATGAGGATGAAACCGAAGATGTAAAGTCGGCGATCCTTGAGGTCGTTGCTGAAGACAGCAGGATACTCTCCGAACCTGCGCCCCTTGTGGCAATAAACGGCTACAAAACCGGCGGCGTGGAGTATGTGGTGAAGCTCTGGTGTGAGAGCAGGGACTATTGGAGCGTATATTACGATATGAACGAGCGGGTGCGCCGCGGCTTTAAGAAAAACGGCATAAACATGGCCTGCGAGAATCTGCAGATCTCAGTTCTGGACGGCAAAAAATAAAAATTTGCATTTCCAAGTCTGAGATAAATATCCTATTTATTTTCCCTCATACCGCACATAATTATCTTGCGGCTTTTTGCAAGATCATGTTGTGCGGGAGGGAATTTTTTGTGAAAAAAGCGCTTATTACGGTCTTTTCGAGCCTGTTTTTCTGTGCCGTGCTCAGCATCTCCGCCTTTGCCCAGGAGCTTATGGTGGGCGGCGAGGCTGTTGGTATACAGATTCGCACCAAGGGTGTGCTGGTGGCGGAGCTGGCGGAGGTGGAAACGCTGGGCGGAACAGTTTGCCCGGCCAGGGACGCAGGGCTTGAAAAGGGAGATTTTATAATAGAAGCAGATGGACAGCAGCTTTCATCTGCGGTTGAGCTGGTGGAGCTTGTTTCCGCCAAATGCGGAGAACCTGTGGAGCTCACCGTTGTGAGAAATGAAAAAACCTTCAGCTGCCGGGTTCAGCCGGTGCAGTCCGCTGAGGAGCAGTGGATGCTGGGCGTCTGGCTGAGAGATGGGGTGTCCGGTGTGGGAACCATTACCTATATGGATCCTGAAACCCACAGCTACGGAGCTTTGGGACATTCCATAAGCGATGCCGAGAGCGGTATAGTTCTGCCACTCAATGAAGGCAGCATCAGCGATGCGGAAATCGTCAGCATTAACCGGGGATCTGCCGGCAGCCCCGGAGAGCTTAACGGATGCACGGATATTCACAAGATCCTGGGAACTGTGGAAAAAAACACGGTCTACGGCATTTTTGGCCGGATGCAGCAGCCCATAAACGGTAAAATCCTTGAAACCGGCGAGCCTGTTGTGGGAAAAGCCAGCATCGTCTCCACCGTTCAGGGCAGAGAGACAAAGGAATATCAGGTGGAGATAAGCAGAGTCTGCAAGGACCCGGATAAAAGCCACCTTGTCCTGACTGTCACCGACCCTGAGCTTTTGGGGCTCACCGGCGGCATTGTGCAGGGCATGAGCGGTTCCCCAATTTGCCAAAACGGGAAAATAGTGGGAGCCGTGACTCACGTTTTGGTCAATGATCCAACGACTGGGTATGGTATTTTCATTGAGAATATGTTAGATGCTGCTGCGTAAAAGCCTCCCTTGTGCAAAGGGAGGT
>CAZYTE010000117.1:0-5086 GCA_964649425.1 uncultured Oscillospiraceae bacterium | reverse complement strand
GCCCTGTCACTGGATGAACTGGCAGACTATGCGTCTTATGAAAGCTACGCGGAGAAAGCTCTTGAAGTCAAGGAATTGGGAGCAGCTATCAATTGTTTTCTATCCAGGCTGCCCCCGGTTCAGCGGCAGGTTTTCCTTTCGCGATATTGGTTTATGGCACCTGTTTCTGAGATTGCTGAAAAGTTCGGATTTTCTCAGAGCAAGGTCAAGTCCATGCTCATGCGTACGAGAAACAAGCTTCGCAAATTTCTTGAGGAGGAAGGCTTATGTTAGACAAAAGGACTTTGTTTGCCTTGAATGGCGTGGATGATGTTTATCTGGAAGAAACTGCCGTCAGACTGGGATACATCACAGATGATAATGAAAGGATAGTACCTATGAAGAATTATCGCAGATTTATTTCTATCATTGTTGCGGCTGCCCTTGTGCTGTCACTGGGGATCGTGGCATATGCAGCCGATGTTTTTGGACTTAGGGCAATGCTTATCAAGGAAAATGCTCCCGAACCTGTCCGCAACCCTGAGGGGGCATATCTGTCCATCACCCAGCCTCAGGAAATTCCGGAGGAGCTGGGTGCGGATATAAGGGCGAAAATAGAGAACTCAAGCAAGGCATGGAATGAGTGGGAAACCTGGCGCAGAGAAAACGGGATCTGTCAGCCGGAGGTGTTTATAGTGCCGGAGGGCTGTGATATAGCCGATTATATTGAAAACGAGGATGGAACTTACACGGTTATTTTCTATGATACTGTGCTTACTCATGATGATTCCGGTGAGGTGATTGATGTGGAGCATGTGGAAATGGAACGGCGTATTGCAACGGCAGAAGAGTATGAGCAGGATCTGGCTTTTGCGGAAACCATGGCTAAAGGTTTTTCCGGATATGACTTCAAGTATCATGTTGAGAGTCAGGAAATGGCAGACAGATTGGAGGAGATTGCAGCCAAATACGGCCTTAATATTCGCCATACCGCCACTCAGCTTTTCCAGAATTTCGGTGACCAGACAGAATTTCTTTCCCACGAGGAACTTACCAGTAAGATAAACCAGATATGTGCCGGTGGAAAGAATTTCTTCCGCATGGAGCCGACCGGCTACGACAAGTTCTATTATTTCGATGAAGGCACCTTTGCAGTCAGCTTCTATACTACGGATGATTTTTCGAATTCCGGTACTCGCTGCTACCTTTACAACTCGCCCTACGGAACCTTATCCAGTGGTTTTGAAATCATTGCCGAAGTGGAAGATGCCGGCGCAATAACATCTTACATACACACTGCCCCCGATGGCTCAGAAGTCACTGTGCTCCTCAACGGTGCTGAGATGTACGCCTATATCTATCTGGAAAATTCTTTTGTAACTCTGAGCTTCCATCAAACCAATGGCCTAAATGCAGATGAAATCAATACAATCATTGATATGATCGATTTGAGCGTAATCAAATAAATATTTGTAAAAATTCATTCCGATTCCGTAGTATATAGCTGAGACGGAAAGAGGTGACAGAGAATGACCGATCTGGAAATAATCGACCTGTTCTTTGAGCGCTCGGAACAGGCGATAACCGAGCTTGCTGCAAAGCACGGAGGTCCGGTGAGAAAGCTGACCTGCAACATTCTGGGAAACCTACAGGATGCTGAGGAATGTGTCAACGACACATGGCTTGCCGCGTGGAACAGCATACCTCCCAACAGACCTTCGCCGCTGCGTACTTTTGTCTGCAAAATAGCGCGCAATCTTGCAACGAAGAAGTACCACAGCAACCTGGCTCAGAAGCGAAACTCACACTATGACCTTGCGCTGGATGAGCTGGCCGAATGTGTTCCTGACAACACAACCGTTGAGGACATCTGTTCGGCGAAGGAACTGTCTGAAGCGATAAACCGTTTTCTCGATACGCTCAGCTACGAGGACAGGTTCATTTTTATACGCAGGTACTGGTACGCCGATGCGTTGGCAGACATCGCCTGCATGACAGGCATGAGCTACAGCGCGGTATCTGTCCGCCTCCACCGCACAAAGAACAAACTCAAAAATCAGCTTACGAAGGAGGGCTTGCTTGTATGAAGCGGGAAATCATATCCGAAGCGCTGAACGGCCTGGATGACAGGCACATCAGCGAAACCGCGGTTTTTGCCCCGGATGCATTGCGGGAAAGCCCGGAAAGGAATGAATACATGAACAGAAACATTAGCAAACGCAGCACAAAGCGTTTTGTTGCTATCCTTATTGCAGCCTGTCTTGTGATGTCGTTGGGTATCGCCGCCTATGCAATCAGCAGTATCCACCAGCAGCGGCAGGCGGAGATCCGCGACTATCTGAAAATTGAGGAAAACAATGTCGGAAGCTATGTGGAACAGCCGGCAGATGAAAATGCTGATGGGGGAATCAGCATACTCTCAGCCTTTAATGACGGCGAAAAGAACAAGGTTTTTCTGAATATCTCTCCCGTTACGAAAGAGCAAATGCAGAAATTCCCCAATGAGCTGAGCTTTTTCTGGAGCATTGAAGACAGCGAGTATTGGGGCTATGCCGGGCCTCACATCAGCACCAACGGGTCCTTGAGCGGGGAAGAGGAGATTCGCGAGGCTGTGATGAATGGCGCCTATGACGCCGAAACTCAGACTTTGACCCTGGCCTGCTATCTGGACAACAAGTTCCTTGAGAAAGAACTTGAGAAAGAAAAAGCTCAGATCACGCTCAGCGTCAACATGAACATCGGGGAACAGAGAATACGCACTTTTGGCCCTGTTGTCTACACTCCTGTTGAGAGCGAGCTTCGAGTTTTTGAATTTGACAGCATCACCTATTACAGTGATGAGACAGACAAGGAGATCCGGCTCGTAGCTCTTGAAATAACTCCCTTTGGAGCAATTTGGAAAACCACTTATGAAAATGCGCAGAAGTATAGCGAAGAGCTGAATTACGAGATGATGGACCAGTGGAACACCATGCAGGATATTGTATGCCTGGAGACCAGACTCATCTTCTCTGACGGGGAAGAGTTTTCAATCGGAGGCGCACTCAGCTGCCCCTATGAGAACGGCACTGACAACGCATACTGCAGCTGGGGAAGCGCTATTGATATCAACGCCATTGAGAGCATTGTTCTCGGGGATATTGTCCTTTGGGAAAACAAGTGAACAATGCTGAAAAAACCAGAGGGAAATTTCCCTCTGGTTTATACTTCGGCACAAAGTGCAATTACAGAGTTAGGGATTTTAAACAAAAGATCACTAAATTATGAGATTGCTAAGGTGCCAACTTTTAGGGGCAAAACATATACTGTACTACTTATTGTTTGAGGCAGGGATAGTAATGAACGGTTATCATTATTTTGAAGATGAAAACTGTGGTGCGCAGTTTGATGATAATTCATGCAAGCGATATCCTCAAAGGGAGCACAGCTGTAAAGAAAAAGCGCATTGCAACTGCTGTATAAATTGTCCCCCCGGCCCTCAGGGACCAGCTGGTCCACAGGGTCCGGTCGGCCCAAGGGGGCCGGCAGGACCACAAGGTATTCCGGGAAATGCAGGACCTGTTGGGCCTCAAGGCCCCGCCGGCGCAGCCGGGCCGGTTGGCCCACAAGGGCCTATCGGCGAAACAGGAGCTATTGGTTCCCAGGGCCCTGCTGGTGAAACTGGCCCTGCCGGCCCTCAAGGACCTGCTGGTGGTGTGCTGAATTTTGCGGATTTCTATGCGCTGATGCCGCCCGACAATGCCGCAACAGTGGCGCCGGGTACGGATGTAAGTTTCCCTCAGGACGGCCCCAATAGCGGTTCGGACATTGCCCGAACCGGGCCGAATTCTTTCAACTTGGCGCTAATTGGCACTTATCAGGTGCTGTTTCAGGTAAGTATAGCGGAGGCGGGTCAATTAATATTGACATTAAACGGTGCTGATCTGGCATATACGGTAGCAGGCCGCGCTACCGGAACATCTCAAATTGTGGGAACGGCCATAGTGACAACAACTTCTGCTAACTCGATACTGACTGTGCGTAATCCGGCAGGCAATGCTGCGGCGCTCACGATCACGCCGCTTGCAGGAGGAACACGACCGGTCTCAGCCCACCTTGTTATCACTCAAATTCAGTAAGCTCCTTATCTGGAATAGTGAAAACGCCTGAAACCATAGGGGTTCAGGCGTTTTCATCTTGGACTGCTGGCAGCTGAATATGGCAAAATGCCATAACAGGGCGCTGCGCATCCGTATTATAACCCTACCTTCGGTACAAAAAACCGCAGCTTCAGCCATTTGCGCCGTATGTCCCCGTGATCGGATCTTGAAACAACGGTATCCGCGGCGTGGCAAAGGTGAATACCACAAACAGAATGCCGATCAGAATAATGACGCCAAGAGCGAACCGCGGCATTTTGCAACGCAGGCCGGCTTTTTTGAACAGCCGTGCTTCCAAAAGAAATGCCAGCACCGCCGATACGAAGAAGATTGAAATGTTGACACAGTCGGGGGATTTGCCAAATATGCCGTTATAGGTATAAAACAGCAGGGGGATCAGTGCAAGTCCTGTCATAATCCCTGCAAGCTTTACACACCAAAAGTTTTTGTATTTCTGAAAAAAACGGCTTTGTACCAGCGCAAAAATTAAAAGCGGAAAATACAGCAGCTTCATGTGCTCCCAGGTGGATTCATTCACGCCCGAAAAAGGAGCGATCAGGATGCTTTCATTTGTCCAGTCATACAGAAAATGGAGCAGTGTTCCGCAAAGCGTCGTCAAAGCAAAGCCGGCAACTTGCCAAAGGGATAAATCCCGTTTCATAAACATACCACCTGTCATATGCATTGTTAAGATTTTATGCATAAGAGCACACCATTATTCTGCAGCCACAAATTGAGCAAAGAGATGCCTCTGAAATACATCAGGTTCATTTTAAGGATTGATGCGTCCGTGCCGTGCGGCAGGCATGGGTGGAACACGTGGTTTCGGCCAATTTTCTTTTACTTTGCATCAAAAACAAAAGGCCGTCCTGATGGACGACCTTTCATTTTTGGTCGGAGTGGCGGGAGTCGAACCCACGGCCTCTTGGACCCGAACCAAGCGCGCTACCAACTGCGCTACACCCCGA
>CAZYTE010000116.1:0-5108 GCA_964649425.1 uncultured Oscillospiraceae bacterium | reverse complement strand
GCCATGGCAACGATGCCTGCAACATTCTCGGTGCCGGCGCGCTTGCCGCGCTCCTGAGCGCCGCCCTCAATGAGGTTGAAGAGGGGAACGCCCTTCTTTACATACAGCGCGCCGATGCCCTTGGGGGCGTGGAACTTGTGGCCGGAGAGAGACAGCATGTCGATGTTCATGCTGTTTACATCAATGGGCATGTGGCCCACGGCCTGAACCGCATCGGTATGGAAGTAAACTCCCTTTTCCCGGCAGATGGCACCGATCTCGGTGATGGGCTGAATGGTGCCGATCTCGTTGTTTGCAAACATAATAGTCACCAGAGCGGTGTCCTCGCGGATGGCGGCCTTCAGCTCGTCCAGACGGACGATGCCGTCCTCATGCACATCCAGCAGGGTGATCTCATAACCATCCTTCTCCAGACGCTTGAGAGTGTGCAGAACCGCATGATGCTCAAAGGCGGTGGAGATGATGTGCTTCTTGCCCTTTTTGGCACCCAGACGGGCCGCGGACATGATGGCCTGGTTGTCGGCCTCGCTGCCGCCGGAGGTAAAGATGATCTCCCTGGGCTCTGCACCTATGCAGGCGGCCACGGTGGCGCGGGCCTCGGCCACAGCGTCGGTGACCACGCGGGCGAAGCGGTAAAGGCTGGAGGGGTTACCGAAGTTCTCGGTCAGATAGGGCAGCATTGCATCCAGAGCTGCTTTGCTTACACTGGTAGTTGCTGCATTGTCTGCATATACAAACATTTGCTATTGTCCTTTCACATCTTTTATATTAATAAGCTTTTTCTTGTTCCATTTTGTGCCGGTGAGAAGATCTTCAAGGGAAACCGCGTCAAGGTAATTATTGGTGATATCATCCAACTCTTTCCACATGCCTATGGTCACACAGCCCTCTGCGTTTTCGCAGTTCACATTGCCGTCCTTGCTGATGCAGGATACAGGGGCCAGATTGTCCTCTATGCAGCGGAGGATCTCTCCTACGGAGTACTCGCCGGTATCCTTGCACAGCTTGTAGCCGCCTTCCTTGCCGCGGATACTGTCCACAAGCCTGGCCTTCTTCAGGTGGCTGACGATCATCTCCAGATACTTCATGGAGCAGTCTGTCCTGTCGGCTATGGTCTTTAAAGATATATATCCGTCTTCACGGTGTCTTGCCAGATCCAGCATAACGCGCAGAGCATATCTGCCCTTGCTGGTCACATTCATAAGAAGCCTCCTCTCACGGGACTAATTCCTACGGCTTTAATCTACCATAAATTTAGTAGGAATTAAAGAGCATATTTAATATCATGCTCAGAAATGCTGTGCAATATTTGCACAGCAAATCTAAAATTTACACTTGCTTTATTTCGCTAATGTGATATCATGTTACCACGATAAACAATTTAGCGTTTGGAGGATATAAAAATGAAAAAAATAATTAGCCTGCTGATGGCAGTACTGATGATCGCTTCCCTCTGCGCCTGCGGCGGCAGCAGCAAGGAAACTCTGGTAGTCGGCATCACCGACTTTGCTCCCATGGATTTTAAGGATGACAAGGGTGAGTGGATCGGCTTTGATGCGGATATGGCTAAGGAGTTTGCCAAGTATCTTGGTCAGGATATTGAATTTGTAGAGATCGACTGGGACAACAAGATCATGGAGCTGGATGCCGGCACCATTGACTGTGTCTGGAACGGCATGACCCTTACCGACGCTGTCAAGAAGGGCATGGATTGTGGCACTCCCTATTGCAACAACGCTCAGGTGGTCGTTGTTCCCACTGCCAAGGCCGCCGATTATCAGGACGAAGAGAGCATCAAGGATCTGGTCTTTGCCGTTGAAGCCGGCTCTGCCGGTGAGGAAGTTGTCAAGGGTCTGGGCAACAAGTACAACGCAGTCTCCACTCAGGCTGACGCCCTCATGGAAGTAGCTGCCGGAACCTCTGATGCCTGCATCATTGACCTGCTGATGGCAGGCGCCATGATCGGCGAGGGTACCAGCTACCCCGACCTGACCTACACCGTCAAGCTCACCAGCGAGGAGTACGGCGTTGGCTTTAAGAAGGGCAGCGGTATGGCTGAGAAGTTCAATGAGTTCTATGCAAAGGCATACGCCGACGGCACTGTTCTGGAGATCGCCAAGGTCTACGGCGTTCAGGAGTCTATTATCGGATAAAACTTATTTTTGAAAGCTCTAAGCAGAGGGGCGAAAGCCTCTCTGCTTAAAGCACATTTTAGATATACAGGAGATCAGTATGCTTCAGACAGTACTTGCCTCTCTCAACGAGGGCTTTTTGAAAACGCTTGAAGTTTTCGCGCTTACTTTGCTGGGAGCTATACCCCTTGGCCTGCTCATATCCCTTGGCTCCATGAGCGGCTTCAAGCCCCTCAAGTATCTGGTGAAAACCATTGTGTGGATAATCCGCGGCACGCCGCTGATGCTCCAGCTCATAATAATATACTACGGCCCCGGCATGATCCTTGGAAACAACTGGTGGGGCAGCGGCAGCTCCGGCAGATTTGTGGCCGCCATTGTTGCGTTTATCATCAACTATGCCTGCTACTTCTCTGAGATATTCCGAGGGGGAATTGAGGGCGTGCCCAGAGGTCAGCGTGAGGCCGGTCAGGTACTGGGCATGACCAATACCCAGATCTTCTTCAAGGTCACCCTAATGCAGGTCATAAAGCGCATCGTCCCCCCCATGGGCAATGAGATCATAACTCTGGTCAAGGATACCTCCCTTGCCAGAATTATCGGTGTTTATGAGATCATCTGGAACGGACAGAGCTTCATAAAGGCCGAAGGACTGATCTGGCCTTTGTTCTTCACTGCTGTTTACTACCTGGCATTCAGCGGAATTCTGACCCTTGTTTTGGGCAAGCTTGAAAAGAAGCTTGACTACTTTAAGATTTAGGAGGACATCATGGCGTTACTTGAAGTTAGAAACCTGAACAAGAGCTTTGGTGAACTCCATGTGCTCAAGGACATTAGCTTTGATGTGGAGCAGGGCGAGACGGTTTCCATCATCGGCCCCTCCGGCGGCGGCAAGACCACCCTGCTGCGCTGCATGAATTTTCTGGAGATACCCACATCCGGCCTTATCTCCGTAAACGGTCAGGCACTTTTTGACTCTGAGGAGAACAAAAAGCATACCGACACCGATCTGCGTCACAACAGGCTCCACTTTGGTCTGGTGTTCCAGAATTTCAATCTTTTTCCCCAGTATACCGCCCTTGACAATGTGACTCTTGCCCCCAAAATGCAGGCGAAGGAGAGGGCTGACTACAAAGAGAATAAAAAAGAGATTCTGGCCAAAATTGAGCAGGAAGGCAGGGACCTGCTTGCTCGCGTAGGCTTGAGCGATAAGCTGAATTTCTATCCACATCAGCTCTCCGGCGGTCAGCAGCAGCGAGTTGCCATTGCCCGTGCGCTGGCGCTGAGGCCTGAAATTTTGTTCTTTGATGAGCCCACCTCAGCTCTTGACCCGGAGCTGACCGGTGAGGTGCTCAATGTTATTCGTCAGCTGGCAAAAGAGAAAATGACCATGGTGGTGGTCACCCATGAGATGAGCTTTGCCGCGGCCGTATCCGACCGGGTGCTGTTCATAGACGGCGGCACCATAGCCGAGCAGGGTACTCCCGATCAGGTGTTCAACAATCCCACTGCGGAGAGAACAAAGCAGTTTTTGAGAAGCTACGAAAGATAAAAACTAAGCCCCCACTACAGCAAGGAATTATCTGCAGGCAACATCGCAGGGGCGGGCATCGCCCGTCCGCCTTGGCTCTCCCTTTGGGAGAGCTGTCAGCGAAGCTGACTGAGAGGGTATAAGTTAAAAGAGCTGTTTGCAATGCAAACAGCTCTTTTGATTTTATTATTCCTGAACTTCTGCTTCGGGAGCGTCCAGAGCAGCCTGCTGAGCGGCTTTGTACTTCTTCAGCTTTTTGGTGTTAACAAAGACGAAGTAGGGTCCGAACAGAGCGGCTACTGCAACAGGGAAAATGAAATCAGAAACGGTGAAGTCGCTGACTGCGCAGTAAACAAGCAGAAAAGCAAGAATCAGCAGGCAGAAGAAACCGACACCTATATTAAAATAGATTTTGAACTTTTTGAATTCCATGATCGTCCTCCGAATTTTATGTCTGTATGGCATTGTAGCACAGATGGGGAGAAAAGGGAAGAAAATTAATTACCAAAAAACAGAACAGTTGAAACAGTCGGAGCAGAATGATACAATGAAACAAATAATCAATGATTTTGGAGGGGCAAGTTATGGACAATTATAAAGTCAGTTCTGTACTCTTTTATATAGCTGCAGTATTATTCTACCTGTCAGCATTGATTAATTTCGTAAGCGGAAGCCATACATCCACAGCAGTTGTGTGGTTATGCCTGGGTTCAACATTTCTCTGCGTCGGCTCTGTGCATTCAAATAAAGCTAAAAATGGGAAAGAAGACAAAGAGAAAAAGGACTGATATGTTTTCATCAGGGACTCGAACCCTGGAAGCCGCGCAAGCGCAGGCTTCGCCTCCGGCGGATTAAAAAATTCTACCTCACTTATCGTTTTCCTTGGCTGTGTTGATGGAAGCGATTAAAATGCGTCGGATCGTGCCACATTGGTTATAAAGAGCAGCAGCAGATTCCCGCTTCAAGATACTGGATTTAACAAACAATTCCAGCCAGTATTCTGTTTCGTAGCATTCATTCAAGGCAATTTGCAATTTGGATATAAAATCCGCTTTGCCATGAGCGTAATTTGCCTCATGTATGTTGGCACCGATGGATGTTGCAGAACGTTCCAACTGATTTACAAGAGAATAATGACCTTTAATAGTATCGCAAAGCTGTATGATTTTAATGGCAAAATCCATAGATAAATCAACAAGCTTGTTTTCTTTCATACTTATCACCTCTACGGACATTATAATGGAATGAAATATTGCTGTGCAATATGAAATAATCTTGCGGATTATGAAATATAATAAATCCCTGATACGCCGCAGCGTATTTCATAGCGTTAGCTATTTCATAATGTGTAGCGTTATTTCACAAATCCCGCAGGGATTTATTTCATTGAAAAGAGCCAAGTTTCATTAGAAACTTGGCTCTTTTCTGGTGCTCCAGCAGGGACT
>CAZYTE010000115.1:0-5127 GCA_964649425.1 uncultured Oscillospiraceae bacterium | reverse complement strand
AGTCGGGGCACTTGCCGTCCTTCAGCTGGCTCTCGGTCCAGAAGCTCTCACAGGGAGTGCAGTACTTGCCCTTGTAAGCGCCCTTGTAGATATCGCCCTTGTCATACATCTTCTTAAAGATGCGCTGGACAGACTGGACATGGTGCTCATCGGTGGTGCGGATGAAGCGGTCATTGGAGATGTTCATCAGCTTCCACAGGTCAAGGATGCCGTTTTCGCCGCAGACGATCTTATCAACGAACTGCTGAGGAGTAACACCTGCAGCCTTTGCCTTTTCCTCGATCTTCTGGCCGTGCTCGTCGGTGCCGGTGAGGAACATTACATCGTAGCCGCAGAGCCTTTTGTATCTGGCAAAGGCATCGGTGGCAACGGTGCAGTAGGTGTGGCCGATGTGCAGCTTATCCGAGGGATAGTAAATCGGCGTTGTGATGTAAAATACTTTTTTCTCCATACTCTCTCATCTCTTTCTTAAGAAATTATTATCGCATTTCCACTGTTGACATAGGAGTTCTCCTGCTGCTCCAATGCCCCCAAAATTCCATCCAGAATACCCTGTTCTTCCTCCAGAACATCTTCTGGCCATTGTATCTCCTCCTCATAGAGATGATACATGCTGTAGGGCTCCTCCACACGGTAGAGGAAATTTCCGTCTTTATCATAAACATTGCGGTAGGCGATGGCCGCGGTGCCGATCTCCACCTCGGTATATTCCTCGTCATATACCGGAGCTTCCCAGCGGGTCAGCTCAACATAGCTGCCGTCCACATCGGTGCCCCAGATCTCTATGGTTATGCTTTTAGCCTCGTCATCACAGTAGGCCACCAGCTTCACCGGGTATTCCCTGTCATTTCTGAACTTATAATCCGGCTTTGACCAGCTTACGGTCGCGTCATAGCCCAGGGGCAGATAGTCCACCTTGAAATAATGGCTTTCCCTGTAAACCGTTTTCATCTGGGCATACATGGCGGCACAGTAGAGCGTGGAGGAAACCTGGCAGATGCCGCCGCCAACCTCCTGAACCACCTGACCGTCGCTGTACGCTCCGGCTTCCAAAAAGCCTGCCTCCTTGGTGCGTTGGCCAACCACCTCGTTGAAGGAGAAGGTCTCCCCGGGGTAGAGTATCATCCCGTCAAACTTGGAAGCGCAGAGCTTGATATTGTTTATGCGGTTGTCTGAGCTCCAGGTGTAAAGGGTGGTCTGGCTGCCCAGACGATCCCTGAAGAGACGGCTTCTCAGCTCTTCGCCGCTTATCTCCGGCTCAACAATGCTCAGAGGAATCTCATAGTATTCGGCAGCTTCCGCATCCTTCCAGATCCGCTCTGCCTCGGCGATGTCAAAATCCAGACCCTTTACCTCGTCAACCACCTCGAAAGTGTCAAGATAGTGGGCATCCTGAGCTTCAATAAATATCTCCTCATGGAGCTTACTGAAATCCGGTGCGGTCAGATTATTATCGTGGCGTTCCTTTACAAACTCACGCTCTCCCTGCATCATGGCGTGGCCCAGCTGTGCGCTGAGATCGGCAGTGTCTATCTGCATCTGCCCTGCGCCCTTCATGAGCCTCAAAACGGAGTTTTCGAGATCCAGCTCATAGCCATTGTCAGCGGTTTTTTCCATAAAAAGCTTTACCGCTTTTTCAGTCTCCTGGAGGATATATTCCTCATTGAGACCGCCGTATTCCTCGCTGACATCCACCGGCTCCACTTTGTTTTGCAGATACTTCCACAGATTGCCGTAGACCCCGCTGCTGTGACCGTAGCGGTAAGCAAGACTGGCTGCATCCTCAAGACTGAGCATGGCACCGGCCTTGACCACATCCAGCTCATAGCTTATGCCCGCAGGCAGCTTCACCACCATTGGCGTATCGGTGCTCTCCTTCCAGCCCGCATCTTCAAGGGTCTGTAGAGTCTGCTCCCTGGTCATGCCGCCCACAAATATGCCGTTTACATATATGTTGGGCAGATTGGTGCCGCTGCCGGTCACATTCAAAGCCGCCACAGTAACGCCGATAATGGAAAACGCCAGCAGCGCCAGAATGATGGCCAAAGTCAGCTTCAGCCGAAAAAACCGTGTCCGCGCTCTGGGCTTTCCGGTCTTTTCATGCCTGGGCTTATCCCCCTGTATTTTTTCGTTTTTTTTAGCTTTCTTTTTGAACAACACTAAATCCTCGATCAGCTGTTGAGTGTTTCTTCGTACATCTGGGCGAAAATCTCATCCTCGCCCTTGGGCAGCTCAAGTTCCTTCTCCTCCTGAAGCTCTTCATCATCGATCCAGGGAGTGAACTCGAGCCTGTTGCCTGCCTGAGCCTCCAGCATGATGCCGATAAGGGTATTGGATATCAGGTGGCCGGGCACGGTGAAGTGCCAACGCTCCCCTGTCTGCTCCACCCAGCCCTTTTTCCTGAATGCCTCCAGAACCTTGCCGATGGGCTTCCAGTCGCACTGACAGCGGGTGCGGTAGTCATTTTCGGATATGCCGCTGGATGTGCGCATGGCCAGCATAACATATTCCGTAGCCCGCTCAAGAGAGCCCACCACTTCATATTCATCAATAATGCTCACATTGCGTTCAACACCTGCGATATACTGCTTCAAGTCCTTTACAAAGCTGTAGCGCAGATTGCCCACGCTGGAGTGAGCACCGGGGCCAAAGCCCATGTAGTCGTCCAGATTCCAGTACTTCAGATTGTGCTTTGACTCAAAGCCCCTGGCGCAGAAGTTTGAAGTCTCATACTGGTGGTAACCGTAGCGCTCCAGCATTTCGGCGGCATATGAATACATGTCTGCCTGCTCATCGTCATCAGGCAGGATGGGGGAATTTGCATAGTCGGTGTGCATGGGAGTTCCCTCTTCCAGCTTCAGGCCGTAGCAGGAAATATGCTCCGGGTGCAGCTCAACGATTTTTGCCAGAGTGTCGGCCCAGTCGCTCTTGGTCTGGCTGGGCAGACCGTACATGAGATCGAGGCTCACATTGTCAAAGCCTGCCTTTCTGGCATCCTGCAAAGCCTTTATGGCCTGCTGGAAATTGTGCCTGCGGCCTATGAGCTTCAAAAGATTATTGTCGGAAGCCTGCACGCCGAAGGATATTCTGTTGATGCCCTCCTGACGCATGAGCTTGAGAGCGTTAAAGCTGATAGAATCGGGATTGCACTCAACTGTCACCTCGGAATCAATGCGCACATTGCCGTTGAGCTTGAGGGCATTGAAAATCTCCACAATTCTGTCAGCCCCGTAAAAGCTGGGGGTGCCGCCGCCGAAGTATACAGAGTCCACCTCATAATTCTTGATGGCGGCGGAGTTCTCCTCTATATGAGCCAGCAGAGCCTTATGGTATTCGGGCATCAGATGGTCGCAGCCTGCCAGTGAGTAGAAATCACAGTAGCTGCACTTGCTGGCGCAGAAAGGTATATGGATGTAAATTCCCAGCCGTTTTTTCATTTATTATCTCCGGAATTAAAATTAATAATTAAAACAGTTCGCTGATAAGCCCCACGAATTCTGCGGGGTCCTCAACCTCAACGCCTGCCACCAGCTCTGCCATGTTGGACAGGAGTCTGGTCAGGTGCCGGGCCTTTTCATTGTCGCCGCTGTCGTAGGCAGCCTTTACGGTCTTGAATGCCTTGTGCTCTGCGTTCAGCTCCAGAACGCGGGTGGCGCGGATCTTCTTCATCTCCTCACTGGGCCCGTGGCGGAAGTACTTCTCCATCTCCAGAGTCACGGGGCCCTCGGTTGCGATGCAGCAGGGCTGGTCTATGAGCTTCTTGGAGAATCTGACGGATGCGTAGTTCTCGCCAAGCGCTTCCTTCATTGCCTCCAGCAGTTCCTTGTGCTCCTGCTCGCGCTCCTCGGCGATCTTCTTGTCCTCCTCGGTCTCAAAGCCCAGATCCTCGGTGACAACATTGCAGAACTTCTTGCCCTCATACTCCATGATGTTGCTGATAACCATCTCATCCAGAGGCCCGGAGAGATAGATGATCTCATAGCCGCGCTTGCGCACGTCCTCGCACTGGGGCAGGCTGATAGCGTGCTTGATGCTGTCGGAGCTTGCGTAGTAGACAGCCTTCTGGCTCTCGGGCATGTTTTCAACATATTCCTTCAGGCTGATCTGTCTGTCCTCACCGGTGTAGAACAGCAGCAGATCCTTCAGGTTGTTGGAGTGCCTGCCGTAGTCATTGCAGACACCGCACTTGAGGTAAACGCCGAAGTTGGTGTAGAACTCCTGATACTTTTCTCTGTTGTCGCGCATCATCTTTTCAAGCTCACCCTTGATGCGCTTGTCCAGATTCTGACCAATGACGCGCAGCTGCTTGTCATGCTGCAGAATTTCGCGGGAGATGTTCAGGGACAGGTCGGGGGAGTCCACAACACCGGTGACAAAGCCAAAGTGCTCGCTGACCAGCTTGTCACACTTGTCCATGATCATAACGCCGTTGGAATAAAGGGTGATGCCGGGCTTGTCGGTCACCATGTAGCCGCCCTCGTTCTCATCGCCGGGCACAAACAGCAGAGCTTTGTAGGACACCATACCCTCGGCGCTGATGCGCAGCAGAGCGCTGGGATCCTTTCTGCCGTGGTTCTTTTCCTTATAGAAATCGATGCAGTCCTGATCACTGACCTCGCTCTTGCTGCGCTGCCAGATGGGAACCATGCTGTTGACAGTCAGGTTCTGTACAACAGTCTTGTAAGTATACTTGGGTCTGCCGTTTTCCAGAGTCTCGCCGGTCTCTTCCCGCTCCTCCTTCTCGATGTCCATCTTGATGGGCCAGTGGACATAGTCGGAATACTTGCGGATAAGCTCTCTCAGCTTCCAGCTGTCAAAGTACTCACTGTAATTTTCGTCCTCAGTGTCGGGCTTTATATGCATGATAACATCGGTGCCGACAGTATCCTTGTCGCAGGCGGTGATGGTGTAACCGTCAGCGCCGCGGCTCTGCCAGCGGATGCCCTGCTCCTCGCCGTACTTGCGGGAGACAACGGTGACCTCGTCTGCCACCATAAAAGCGGAGTAGAAGCCAACGCCGAACTGACCGATGATGGAGACATCGTCAGCTTCGGCCTTTTCAGCGTCCATTTCATTTTTGAACTTGAAGGAGCCGCTCTTGGCGATAACGCCCAGATTGTTCTCAGC
>CAZYTE010000114.1:0-5128 GCA_964649425.1 uncultured Oscillospiraceae bacterium | reverse complement strand
TAACGCCGTCGACCTTGTACTCCTTGACCATACGCAGAATATCGTCGGTACGGCCGGTGTTGGGAGTGAAGCATGCGCAGTTGGTCTTCATGTAGCGCTGGGACAGGTTCATGAACTGTTCGTCCAGAGTGGTGCCGGTCTCGTCTACCAGATTCTCGAAGTAACGGGTGCCGGTGCACATCTCTTCGCAGACAACAGCGCCGCCGCTGGTCTCGATGATATTGTGCAGCTTCCAGTTGGGAACTGCCAGAGGAGTACCGGTGACAAGGATACGCTTGGTGCCGGCGGGAACTACGGAAACGCCGTCCTTAATGCGCTGCTCCAGCTCATCAGCCAGGCGGTTGCACATCTGAGCGCAGCGGGCGGGATCGTCAAAGAAGGAGATCTGGGTCATCAGCAGAGCATCGCGGCCGGAGATGGGCAGGCACTCGGACTTGCGGCAGTCGTATACACGCTGCAGAGCCTTGCGCTTTTCGTTGATGAGCTTGATGGCTTCAGCCAGCTTCTCGGGAGTTACGGTGTTGCCGGTGACTTCTTCAACCTTCTTGGTGAATGCGGCGATCTCATCCTTCCACTTGATGATATCTTCGGGTCTCTTCATCTGGGGAACGTCCATGATGTACATGGGGATGTCCTCACCCAGGATCTCGTAAGCCTTCTTCTTGCCGTCGCAGGTGGTCTCGCCTACGAAGATGTCAGCAATACGGAAGAAGGGGCAGGTTCTGCCGAGACGTGCGCCAACGGAAGCCTTTACCAGGGGGCACATGCTCTTGGGCAGAACGGTCTCACCGCCGGGGACCCAGAACTGGGAACCGCCGCACAGACCGGTCACGATACCGTTTGCAGCTACAATTACTTCATCGGGAACAAATACGCAGAAGGTACCGAAGACCTTTCTGCCTTCCTTCTGAGCCTCGATCAGCTCCTTGGGGCGGATGCCGTGAACCTCGGAGATTACCAGATCCCAGAAATCCATTGCCTTGGGGCGATTATCCTGGCTCAGGAACACATCGCCTACTGCGGTGGGCAGTACCTGGCAGAGCATGTCGTGGGCTTCAAGATCCATACCCAGATCTTCCCACATTTTGACGTAATCAGACATTTGTAAAATCCCCTTTTCTTTTTTATTTTTTTGTACCGGATAAACGGGAATCAAGGTCAAATTCAGCCCTTTGCCCTCTTTTCCCAATTTAAAACAAAATAATAAGCAACCGCTCAGCGGAAACAAAACAGGAACTTTTTTCTACATTTCTTGCACAACTTAATAATAACTTTCATTTCACCGCTTGTCAATGAAAAGGAAATCACTTTCATCCAAAAAGTCATTTTTATTATCGCTTTTTCTGTTGACACAAACTGACGGAAGTTATATTATAGAATTCGGCAATAACTATAAATAAAGCTTTATTATCTAAATTTCCGATAATAAAAAGCTAAAATATCAGGAGGAATTTTACCATGGTTGAAGTAAATGCTCTGGGCGAAGGCTGCCCCATTCCCGTAGTTAAGACCAAGAAGGCCATCGAGGCCCTGACCGCTTCTGACATCGTCGTCACCCGCGTCAGTCTGGAAATGCAGGCAGGCAATGTTGCAAAGCTGGCTGAGAAAAACGGCTATGAGGCAACTATCGAGAAGGTCAGCGATGAAGAGTGGACCGTTACCACCAAGGTCGTTATCGACGGCAATGCTCCCTGTGAGTGCTGCTGCGAGGAAGAACAGACTGAGTGCAAGTGCGGCAAGAAGAATGTAGTTGTCACCATCGGCTCTGCAAAGATGGGCGAAGGCAGCGATGAGCTGGGCCACATTCTGATGAAGGCCATGGGCTATGCTCTCAACCAGCTCGATCCCCTGCCCGACACTGTTATCTTCTACAACGGCGGCGCATACCTGACCTGTGAAGGCTCCCCCATTCTGGAGGATGTCAAGACTCTGGCTGCTGAGGGCGTTGAGATCCTCACCTGCGGTACCTGCCTGAACTTCTTCGGCATTGCGGACAAGCTCCAGGTCGGTGAAGTCACCAACGCTTACACCATCGCTGAGAAGTGCTGCCAGGCTGACGTAGTATTCAAGCCCTGATGGCAAGACGCGAGAAAGTTCCCACCCTCATCATCAGCTTCGCCACCACCACCAATGCCATGGCAGCTGAGAAGTTCTTCCTTGATAATGAGCTGCCCGGCAGGATAATCCCCCTGCCCCGGGAAGTCAGCTCCGGCTGCGGCCTTTCCTGGAAGGCAAAGCCCGAGGAAGAAGAGCTGCTGGTGGCAGCTCTTAATGACAACGGCCTGGCCTACGCCGGCACCCATGTTGTCGTTATTTAAGCATCAAACAAGGAGAACACCATGAAATACAGCATAGGTATTGACATCGGCTCTACCTGTGCCAAGACTGTCGTTCTGGATGAAAACGGAAACATCCTCCATCGCCTGCTCCAGCCCACCGGTTGGAGCAGTGTTGATACTGCCGAAGATATCCTCAGGCAGTTAAACGACCTTGGCATTAATTTGGACGAGGCTTACTGCGTTGCCACCGGCTACGGCAGAATTTCCGTTCCCTTTGCGGACAGGTGCGTCACCGAGATCACCTGCCACGGTAAGGGCGCCGTGAAGATCTTCGGCGCTGACTCTGTTCTCATCATCGACATCGGTGGTCAGGACACCAAGCTCATCGCAGTCGAAGACGGTATGGTCAAGGACTTTGTCATGAATGACAAGTGCTCCGCCGGTACCGGCCGTTTCCTTGAGATCATGGCAAACACCCTCTCTCTCCGCCCCGCGGAGCTCTGCGAGCTGGCCTCCCATGGCGGCGGCACCAGCATCAGCTCCATGTGTACCGTTTTTGCCGAGTCTGAGGTCATCAGCCTTATCGGCAAGGGAGAAAAGAGAGAAAACATCGCTTTTGCCGTTGTCGACTCCATTGTAAAAAAAGTTATCTCCCAGGCAAGCAAAATCCAGCACGCAGGTGCCAAGGTCTGCCTGACCGGCGGCCTTTGTGACTTTGATTATCTCAGGCAGTCCCTCTCCCGCCAGTTGGGTGTGGAGGTATTCAGCCAGCCTGATGCCCGTTACGCCGGTGCCATCGGCGCGGCTGTCACCGCCATGAGCGGTAAGAAGTAATTTAGGTGCTATGCATCTGAATATAAAGCGCGGGCACCGGGTTCGCGTAGATGGAGGTATAAAGATATGTACGAGTTGCCCGAAAAGTTTGCCGAATTTGCTGAAGCAAGACAGGCAGGCTTTCTGAAAGTCAAGGGTGTCAAGGAGAGCGGCCAGAAGGTGGCCGGCATTTTCTGCACCTATACCCCTGTAGAAATCCTCAACGCAGCAGGCTTTACGGATGTTGGTCTGTGCGGCATGAGCAACGAGACTGTTCCCGACGCAGAGGCTCATCTGCCCAAGAACCTCTGCCCCCTTATCAAGTCCAGCTATGGCTTTGCCCTTTCGGACAAGTGCCCCTACACCTACTTTGCTGACCTGATCGTCGGTGAGACCACCTGCGACGGCAAGAAGAAGATGTACGAGCTGCTGGGCAAGCTGAAGAAGGTACATATTCTCAAACTGCCCCAGGAGTTTGGCGAGGTCGCAAGAGACATCTGGAGAAAAGAGATGCACCGCTTCGTAGACTACCTTGAGGAAAACTTTGATGTAAAGATCACCCAGGAAGCTCTGAGAGAAGCTGCCACCCTGAAGAATCAGGAGCGCGAGGAGCGCCTGAAGCTGATGGCTCTGCAGAAGCTGGATCCTCCTCCCGCATATGGTCTGCAGCTGTACACAACCATGGACGGCGCTAATTTCATGTTCGACCGCCCCGCAAGAGTCACCGCTCTGCGTGAGCTGCGCGAGAAGCTGGAGGCAGCATACGCAGCAGGTGAGCGTCCCGTTCCCGCAGGCGCAAAGAGAATTCTGGTCACCGGCTGCCCCATCGGCGGCGTTCTGAACAAGACCGTCAAGCTGATTGAGGAAAACGGCGGCGTTGTAGTCTCCTTCGAGAACTGCGGCGGCATCAAGCATGTCTACCAGATGGTAGATCTGGAGGCCGAGGACATGGTCGATGCAATTGCCGACCGTTATCTGGATATCGGCTGCTCCGTCATGACCCCAAACACTGTTCGCATGGAGCTCATTGAGAAGCTGGTTAAGGAGTACAAGATCGACGGCGTTGTTGAGATCAATCTGCAGGCCTGCCACACCTACATCATCGAGAGCCACAACATCCGCAACAAGGTCAAGGAAATGGGTCTGCCCTACCTGGGCATCGAGACCGACTACGCAGAGAGCGACCTTGGCCAGCTGTCCACCAGAATCGAAGCATTCCTGGAAACCATCTAATCTCAGTTTAAACAGGGGCGGATTTTATCCGCCCCTTATTCCCCGATAGGAGTTTTAATTATGTACAATCTCCCTGAACAGTTTTCCGAATTCAGCGAAGCCCGTCAGGCAGGCTTTCTTGCCGTTAAGGATGTTAAAGAATCCGGCGGCAAGGTAGCAGGTATCTTCTGCACCTACACCCCTGTTGAGATCCTCAACGCAGCAGGCTTTATAGATGTAAGTCTCTGCGGCATGAGCGGTGAGACCATCCCCGATGCTGAGGTGGATCTGCCCAAAAACCTCTGCCCTCTGGTAAAGTCCAGCTACGGCTTTGCCGTTTCCGACAAGTGCCCCTACACCTATTTCTCCGACCTTATCGTGGGCGAGACCACCTGTGACGGCAAGAAGAAGATGTACGAGCTTCTGGCTCAGATGAAGCCCACCTATATTCTGCGCCTTCCCCAGGGCTTTGACCGCACTTCAAAGGAGATGTGGCGCAAGGAGCTGAAGCTCTTTATTGAATATATCGAAGAAAACTTTAATTTGAAAATAACAGATGAAGCCCTGAGAGCGGCTGTACGCATGAAGAATCGTGAGCGCCGCGAAAAGCTGAGGCTGCTTGAGATGTTCAAGCTCTGCCCTCCCCCCGTAGGCGGCTATGATCTCTACAAGCTGCTGGACGGTTCAGGCTTCCTCTTTAACAGAGAAGAACGCATCGCCAAGCTCACCGGTCTGCGCGAGAGCCTTGAAAAGGCCTATGCCGCAGGCGAGTGCACTGTACCTGCAAGCGCAAAGCGTATCATGGTCACCGGCTGCCCCATCGG
>CAZYTE010000113.1:1025-5186 GCA_964649425.1 uncultured Oscillospiraceae bacterium | reverse complement strand
CCCCCGCTCTGCCATTTCCGGCAGACGGTTCCCTGGTTTTTTGACAGTCTCAAAAGGTGGTACAGCAAAATGCTGTACCACCTTTTGATTTACAGGAACAAAACAAGTCCGATAACACCTGAGATAACGACCATGGTAATAAGACTTGGCTCCTTCTTTTTGATTTTCTTCCAGATAAAGCCGATTATTATCATCAGCGCCATTACCAGCAAAGATCTCATATCCACATTGGGTACAAGGTCCTGAGCCTTTATGCCAAAAATGACCTTCAGGCCCATGGTGCAGGCAGTGGCCAGAATAAGGCCCACCAGCGCAGGGCGCATACCGCTCAGGAATGCTTTCACGCCCTCATATTTCAGAAGATTTCTGAAAAGCGCCGCTATAAGCAGAACGATTATGAACGAGGGCAGCACCACACCCAAGGTGGCGACCACCGAGCCTAAAAAGCCCGCCTCATCATGGCCCACGAAGGTGGCCATGTTGACCGCTATGGGGCCGGGGATAACACTCTCCACAGCTATGAAGCGGAGAATCTCCTCCTCCGTCAGCCAGCCTGCTGCCAGAACCGCATCGGAGATAATGGAGATCATGGCGTAGCCGCCGCCGAAAGCAAAGGCGCCGATTTTAAAAAAGCAGGAGAAAAGCTGCCAGTAGATCATACTTCACTCCCCCTTTTCTTCCAGAACTGCACAAGGTACACCGCCAGGCCAATTAAACCGCTGGCAAGGATGTAAAGAATTGAGGATATTCTCATGCCCATAAGGTTCAGGCAGATCATAAGGACGATAGTGGCAAAGAGGATGACCCAGTTGAGCGGCTTCCTCTTCATCTTTTTCAGCATTCTGAAACCTGCCATGGCAATGACATATACAACGCAGACCTGCACGCCTTTAAAGGCCGCGGCGATAAAGCGGTTGGCCATGAAGGCATCATAAAAGATGGAGACAATGTACATTATGGTAAAAGCGGGCAGCACAACGGCGATGGTTGTAAGCACAGAACCGAACCAGCCTGTCAGCTTATAGCCTATGTAAGTTGCCACATTGATGGCGATGGGGCCGGGGGTGCTCTCGGCAATGGCCACAACGCTCATAAACTCATCATGCTCTATCCACTTTCTCTTTTTGACAAATTCATCGTCCAGAAGGGCAATGATGGTATAGCCGCCGCCAAAGGCAAAGAGTCCTATTTTCAGCATCTGCAGCAGCATAGTCAACAGAATTCTGCCTTTCTTCGTGTTCTCCACAGCATCATCTCCTTTCCGCTTTAATGGTATAACATTCGATTCTTCCAGTCAACGCAAAAACCCATCCGATAGGATGGGTTTTTATATCACTCTATATATGCCAGCGGGCAGACGCTGAGGCATTTGCCGCAGACATCGGCGCTCTTTATGGAAGTGGTCTGTCTGATATGGTACTGGTTTTTCAGCAGCTCATCATGGCAGGTGAACTTCTCAAAGCCCTCGGGGGTCAGAGCCTTTACGGGACAGGCTCTGAAGCACAGGCCGCAGCTGCCGTTTTTATGGTACATACACTTGTCCTCAACCGGGGCCTTGTCGGACTTTAGCTCTGCGGAGCTAATAACGGTGCAGTATCTTCCGGCGCTGCCCTTTTCGGTGATTGCCATACGGTTTGCGCCAAAGGCCGCAATGCCCGCAATGACAGCGGCAGAGCGGTGAGACCAGAGAGACTGGAGCACAACAGGGTCATAGGTATGAGTGGCTCTTATCTTCATGCTTTCAAAGCCCAGCATGTTGAGCAGCTCCACCACCGCATCGCCAATTATTTCAAAATAGGCGTTTATGTTCTCATAGGCTTCGCTCCACAGGGGTGAGACGGTCTCAGAGGACTTGGGGGCATCGGCCACTGCCCTGGTGAAGGGCACAAAGTAGCTGATGACGCTTTTGGCGTTCTCCATCAGATCAACCGGACTTTTCACCCAGGGGCCTACAATGTCCTTGAGCTTTTCATAGCGTTCATCGCAAGCATCGGAAAAGCCGGTGATGGGTTCTCTGAAAAGATCCTCTCTGCCGTGGGCTTTCACCATGTCCTTGACCAGACCGTCTATCTTCTGTTCCGTGCTGACAGGCTCCGCCAACCATTTTTCAATAAGTGCACTGTACTCCATCTCTATATCTCCTTTTCGCTGATGACCTCAACGCCGTTTTCGATCAAAAGCTCAGCGGTGACGCCGTGGCGCTGTGTAAGGGTTCCGGAAAATGTGCCGTCATAGATCACATCTCTGCCGCAGGAGGGGCTTTTTGCCTTTAAAAGTGCCTTTTTGCAGCCGTACTTTTTGCAGAGAAACAGGGCCGCTTCCGCACCCTTACGGTAGTTCTCCGTCACATCCGCGCCGTGATTGCTGAAAACTCTGTCCCCGATCCTCTCCGAGGGGTCACGGGGCGTTGGCAGACCGCCTGCGGATTCGGGGCAGGCGGGGATAAGTCTGTATTTTTCTTTCAGTGCGGCAAGCTTTTCATCGCCTATATAATTGGAGCCGCCGCAGTATTTGCATTCAAAGCCCATAAGGCAGGCACTGATCAAAAGATTTTCCATAGTCTACCTCATGTTCATGCCCAGCACGGCGCCGCATATGCCGCCCACCACATGGGTCAGCTGAGACACATTGTCTTTCAGCACAAAGCCGTCCACGATCTCGCCGCCCAGATACAGCAGCAAAACCAGCACAAGGGTAATGGGGATGGAGCCGTTTTTCATGCCGGAGAGGGAGGACATGACTATCATCATAAATACGATTCCCGAAGCGCCCAGCAGGGCAGAGCCGGGGAAGAAGAGCCAGTGGATCATGCCGGAGACCAGAGCCGTCACAAAGATTGCCACAAAGAGCTTGCGGCTGCCGTAAATCTCCTCCAGAGTTGGGCCCACCACAAGGATCATCATCATGTTGCCGATGAAGTGGGAGTAGCTTTCATGGCCCAGCACATGGCCGACAAAGCGGGGGATGGCCGCTGCATCCCTCAGTGAGCAGCGGTAGACGCTGAAAAAGCGGGTGGTGGTCCAGCCGTCTGTAAAGTAGCCCAGAATAAGGGCGCACAGGGAGAGCAGCGCAAAGCTCAGAACCACCGGGGAATTATAGTGAAACTTCAGCTTGAACTTCACAGTATCGCCTCCAGAGCGTCTATGTAATACTTCTCTGTTTCGTCACTAAAGCAGCACATACGGACTTTTTCAAGCTCATCATGCTGTTTTAAAAACTCTGCAATGGTGTTTATTGCGATGGGGGCCGCCTTATCCAAAGGGAAACGGTAAACGCCGGTGCTTATGGATGGGAAATCCACGGTCCTGCAGCCGTTTGCCGCTGCAAGCTCAAGGCAGGAACGGTAGCAGGAGGCCAGCAGCTCCGGCTCGTTCCTGTCACCTCCGTGCCAGATGGGGCCGGGGGTATGAATGACATACCTGGCCGGCAGCTTATAGCCCCCGGTTATTTTGGCTTTGCCGGTTTCGCAGCCGTTTAAGCTTCTGCACTCTTTCAAAAGCTCCGGGCCGGCTGCCCTATGTATGGCGCCGTCCACTCCGCCGCCGCCCAGCAGGGAGCAGTTTGCGGCGTTGACAATGGCGTCCACCGCCTGCTTTGTTATATCGCCGCGGATAATTTCAATTTTAGAGCTCAACATTGATTTTACCCTCTGCCGCGGAGAGCTTCACGGTATTGGACTGCCTGCCCCTGTTTTCGATGATGCGCTGGGCGATCAGATCCTCAACCTCTTTCTGGATCAGGCGGCGCAGGTTTCTGGCACCGTAGGTGACGGAGTAGCCCTTCTGCACCAGATAGTCGATAAGACTTTCATCCCAGCTAAGCTCAATATGCTTTTCGCCGAGAAGCTCTTTAAGCTCTGTAAGCATAAGGGCGGCAATGCCGCGGAAGTTTTCTTCGCTGAGCTGGTTGAAGCAGATGACCTCGTCAACTCTGTTGAGAAATTCGGGGCGCAGGAACTCGGAAAGCGCCTTCATGCTGCGCTCCTTGCTCATATCGCTTAAAGTACCGCCGAAGCCCACGCTGCCGCTCTTGTTGTTGGAGCCTGCGTTGGTGGTCATTATAATAACGGTGTTTTCAAAGTTGACAACTCTGCCCTGAGCATCGGTAATTCTGCCGTCATCCAGTATCTGCAGCAGAATGTTCATCACATCGGGGTGGGCC
>CAZYTE010000113.1:0-1015 GCA_964649425.1 uncultured Oscillospiraceae bacterium | reverse complement strand
CTTTTCGATCTCGTCAAAGAGCACCACGCTGTATGGCTTGCGGCGGATCTTCTCGGTGAGCTGACCGGCCTCATCATAGCCCACATAGCCCGGGGGAGAGCCGATGATGCGGGACACCGCGAACTTTTCCATGAACTCGGACATATCAAGGCGGATAAGGGATTCGGGGCTGTCAAACAGATCCTCTGCCAGACGCTTTACAAGCTCGGTCTTGCCAACGCCGGTGCCGCCCACAAAGATGAAGCTGACAGGCTTGCGCTTGACATTGAGGCCTACTCTGCTGCGCTTAATGGCGGCACAGAGGGAGTCAATGGCCTCATCCTGACCCAGCACATGGGCCTTCAGACGCTTATCCAGATTTGCAAGGCGCTCAAGCTCATCCTCCTTGATGCCGGAGGCGGGGATCTTGGTCCACAGCTCGATGATTCTGGCCAGATTGTCTATACCCAGCTCTGGCAGGCCCTTTTCGTCCAGAATTTCAAGCTGCTGCTCCAGCTGCATCTCCTTGCTTCTGAGCTGGGCAATGCGCTCAAAGCGCTGGTCCAGCATGGCATCGGTCAGGGGCTCGCCGTTGGGAGCGTCCGCAGACATGAGGGCTTCCCGCTCAAAGCGGATATTTTCAAGGTCACGGGCAGCAAGCATCCTTGCCTTGATATCCGGGTGCTTCAGGTTCACATCGGAGCAGGCCTCGTCAATAAGGTCTATGGCCTTGTCGGGCAGGAAGCGGTCGGTAATATATCTCTCGCTGAGGACAACGGCCTGGCGGCACATTTCCTCGGAGATCTTAACGCTGTGGTACTTCTCGTAATAGTGGGCAATGCCCTTCAAAATCTCAACGCTGTCCTCAATGGAGGGCTCGCTGACGGTGACGGGCTGGAATCTCCGCTCCAGAGCGGAGTCCTTTTCAATGTGCTTGCGGTACTCGGTGAAGGTGGTGGCGCCGATGACCTGAATCTCGCCTCGGGAAAGGGCAGGCTTGAGGATATTGGCGGCGTTCATGCTGCCCTCGGCATCG
>CAZYTE010000112.1:0-5252 GCA_964649425.1 uncultured Oscillospiraceae bacterium | reverse complement strand
CTCTGCAGCTTTTCTCCCGGCTACTCTTTCTGCTCAAACGCATTTGTTGTATGAAACTATGGTGGTAATTTAACAGGATTTAATTCCATTGTCAAGGTCCATTATGCAAAAACAGTAAAGCTCCCGAAAACTTATGCTTTCGGGAGCCGTGTTTTGTGCATAATTATTTATCTGAAAAACAGCTGCAGCGCATTATAAACCGTATTTACCCATGCACGCTCCTCATGCCCAAGTCCCGGGTAAAGGATAAGGTGCAGGTTTTCATCACTGAAATACTCAGAGTAAAAGCGCAGGTTATGGTAGCCGCCTTCCGGCCCTGCCCGGTCATCATACTCCCCCTGGCCAAAGAGCAGACAATCCATAGAATAGCCCTGATGCCCAAGGGCAGTCCAGCGGTTAATAAGCAGCTCACCGTCCATACTGCCGCCGCCTGTGACAGCAAAGTTGGACACCACATCAAAGCAGTCCTGCATAATGCAGTTATATGTCACATAAGCGCCGAAGCTTGCACCCATAAAACCGAAGTGGCTGCGTGCCTCTCTCAGCTCTTCCCTGCTGCTGCCGGTGGCATAGGTAGAGTAGTTTTCAACCACACAGGGCAGGATATCCTCCGCAAACTCCCTGCCGAACTGGCCATATGTTCTGCCGGACTTGTGCACCCAGGCATCCTCATCATAGAGATAATTATCCACTGATACCACAATTACAGGCTCACAATAGCCCAATTCAATCATATTATCCAGCATGTCAAACAGGTATATCCCGGTATATCCCCCCTCCGGGCTGGGGTATCCAAAGTCAGTCCAGAACCAGAAATTCTCGTCCCAACTCATTATATGGGAAAGAAATAGTACATTGTACCGCTTTTCAGTATCATAGCCATAGGGGATGTATACCACCAGCCGCTTTTCAATGGCTTCTGTGCCGCCGGCTGCATAGTCATAGGTCTCATAAAAGAGCTCTGTCACATAGCCCTGCTCCTTTGCCCCCGGGAACAGGCACTCATCCAGACTGTCTTCAACAAGTTTGGTCTCCAGCAGCGGTCTTGGTGTCGGTTCGGAAGCAGGCTCCGTACCGGGCATGGGACCGGGCAGAACGGTGGCCGTTGCCGCAGGCTGCTCCGCCGGCAGCGGGCAGACAGCCTCATCCCCGGCATTGCCGCAGCCGCAAAGCAAAAGCGCAGACAAAATTATCAGAAGCTTCTTCACACTATCCCCTCCTGTCACTTGCGGGGCATGAGCTGCACGCTCACGCATCACCACTGTCCACTACTGCATTATACAGCAAAAAATCCCCTTTGGAAAATAAATAATTCACTTTTTCCCTCCCCGGCAATTTTGAACATTTGAACAATAGTATTGAAAACTTAGTCAGAAGATAATATAATGGATGTGTATATGTTGAATATCTTTGACAGCGTTCATATCGAAAACCAGTTTAATTTATACGCCTAAAGGAGTCAGTTGCTGTGAATATTCTTGTTACCGGCGGTGCCGGATACATCGGTTCTCACACCTGCGTGGAGCTGCTGGAAAAGGGCTACGGCGTTGTGGTTGTAGACAATCTTGTAAATTCCAACGCCAAGTCTCTGGAGCGTGTGCAGCAGATCACCGGCAGAGAACTGAGCTTCTATCAGGAGGATGTGCGTAACCGGGCCGCTCTGGACCGGATCTTTGAAAAGCACAGCATAGGCTGCGTTATCCATTTTGCAGGCCTGAAGGCTGTGGGCCAGTCTGTTGCAATGCCCCTTGAGTACTATGACAACAACCTTAACTCCACCATTACCTTGTGCCAGTCCATGAAGGAGCACGGAGTTCGTGACATCGTTTTCTCCTCCTCTGCCACCGTCTACTCCGGCGACAATGAGATGCCCCTGAGCGAAAGTGCTTCTCACACCGGCATGTGTTCCAACCCCTATGGCTGGACAAAGTATATGTCCGAGCAGATCCTCCGGGACACTGCCATTGCTGTTGAGGACTGGTCCGTTGCCCTGCTGCGCTATTTCAACCCCATCGGCGCACACCCCAGCGGTCTCATCGGTGAGGACCCCAGAGGCATCCCCAACAACCTGATGCCCTATATTTCTCAGGTAGCCATCGGCAGAAGAGATCATCTCAGCGTTTTCGGCAACGACTATGACACCCACGACGGCACCGGCGTGCGCGACTATATCCATGTAGTCGATCTGGCCCGCGGACATGTAGCCGCCATTGAGTACATGAAGAAGCAGCGGGGCGAAAGCGTCTTTAATCTTGGCACCGGCACCGGATACAGCGTGCTTGACATCGTAAAGGCCTTTGAAAAGGCCACCGGTGTCAAGGTTCCCTATGAGATCGTTGAGCGCCGCCCCGGCGATCTGGCAACGGTCTACGCAAGCCCCGACAAGTCGGCGCAGCTTTTGGGCTGGAAGGCCCAGTACAATCTGGAGGATATGTGCCGCGACACCTGGGCATGGCAGTCCAAAAACCCCATGGGTTACGAGGGATAACTGAATATAATTCCACAGATAATAAAAGTCCACCCGCAGCGGGTGGACTTTTGTTCACATCGTGTCACTTGACTTATCCAATAAAGTATAGTAAATTTTCTCAGAATCCAAAGAAAGGCTAAAACAACATGAAATACAAAAATCTGCAAAAAGCGGCTGCCATGCTGCTGTGCGCTGTGATGCTGATGGGTCTGTGCGCCTGCGGCGCAAAGGATGAGCCCGTGGCAACTCCGGTTCCAACCACTGTCGTCACCCCCCAACCCACTCCTGATCCCACTCCGGAGCCTACGCCTGAACCTACTCCCGAGCCCATCGTGGGTGAAGTGCTCACCGACGATGACGGCGACGGCATCATCGATTATAAGTTTAATTATAAGGGAGCAACCGTTTATGCTCTGATTGTTCTCGATCCCAGCCGTGTATATGTGGGCACAGCCCTGCCCGAACCCAGCAGCTGGGGCTATGGTTTGACTCTTGATGTGCTGGCACAGCAGTACGATGCGGTGGCAGGCATCAATGCAGGCGGCTTTATCGACGAAGGCGGCGCCGGAAACGGCTGGCCCCCCAACGGCATCACCTACAGCCGCAGCACAGCTTTCAGCGCACAAGAATCCGGCATAGTTGCCGGTCTTGATGAAAACGATCACATGTGGGTCGGTTATTACTCTTATGAGGACTGCGAGAGTATCGGCATACGCGACGCCGTCAGCTTCGGCCCCGCTTTGGTGGAAGCCGGCGTTAAGGTGGATCCCTCCACCTTTGAAAGCGGTATCGGTGCCAGAACCGCCATTGGCCAGCGTGAGGACGGTTCCATCGTCATGGTAGTGGTTGACGGCCGTCAGGGTTACAGTATCGGCATCACCTTTGAGGATCTGACCGACATCATGGCAGACAAGTTCGGCTGCGTCAACGCCACCAATATGGACGGCGGCAACTCCAGCTGCATGTACTATAACGGTCAGGCTGTGAACCGTTCCTCCAACCAGGCCGGCGGTACCCGCAATCTGCCTGACGCATGGCTGGTTGAGGCTCTGCCGGAGGGCTATGTAAAATCCGAGGGTGTGCCTGAGTATATCGTTCTGCCTGAAAATCCCCTTGGCGAAGTCAAGGAGTACTCCGAAGAGTGCGATCAGGAGACCGCTCAGCGCATGTATGACTTTGCCTGCCAGTTTGTCTATGCGTACTACGGTTACTTTGGCACAAGCAATGCCGACTACTACTACCCCACTCTCATGCAGTATGTGCAGCAGGACAGCGAGCTGCGCAGGATCATGGATCAGGCCCTGATGGACAGAACATGGGTCAACACATGGAAAACCGATGTTGCCAACATTGTATTTAACGGTGCCTACTCCAACGGTGACGGCAGCTATGACATTGTAATCACTTCTGATATTTATGAGTATGCCACCTACTGGAACTATGAGGCCCCCGGTACCACACTGAGGATCACGGTTGTGGAGGCCCCGGAGTCAGCCATGGGATATCTGGCAGTGGCGACCTACTGATACAGCCTTACAAAGGACACCCAAAAGGGTGTCCTTTGTTCATTCAGCCGGTAAATTTTACAGCCTCATTGACTTATTACAGGAGTGTTGTTATAGTGGCCATATACCAGAGCAGAGTCGGGACGGCTTTACGGCAGGATTTCTGAGCCGCGCCGGCCTGCACAAAAAAAAGGAGAGATTTACAGTGGCAAGAATCGATACTACCGTGCGTCCCTTCAGCGGCAGGGACGAGCTTGGCTATGTCTTCGGTGACATGGCCGGCAGCTTTGTAAACCTGTATGTAGATGCTTATTTTCTGGTATTCTGTACCTATGCGCTGGGGATCAGCGCAGGCTGGATGGCAGGCTTGTTTCTGGTGGCTCGCCTGTGGGATGCCATCAATGACCCCATAATCGGCTCCTTCCCCGATCGTTGGCATCTGGGAAAAGGCAAGGATAAGTTCACGCCCTGGATCAAGCTGTTTATGATCCCGCTGGCACTGTCCGGCGTGCTCTGCTTCAGCAAAGTCCCCTTTGAAGGGGTTCTGCTGCATGCCTATGTCGCCGCTGTTTATGTGATGTTCGGCATGAGCTACACCGGCACCTCCATGCCCTTCGGCGCAATGGCTAATGTTGTTACCGTTGAACCCGTCCAGCGTTCCAAGCTGTCCCGCGCACGCGCCATCGGCGGCGCACTTGGCGGCATTTCCACAGGCATCGTTCCTGTGATCTGCTACAAAAACAACCAGATTCTGCCCGAGCGTTTCACCATGCTGGCTGTGATCTTCGGCATCTGCTCCATTGTCTGCTATCTCCTTCTGTGCAGAATGACTAAGGAGCGCGTCCGTGAAGAAAAGCCGGAGGGGCAGAAGTTTGAGTTTAAGAAGGTTCTGAAGATGGCGCTGAAGAACCGGCCCCTGATCGGCGTTATGGTCGCTACCATCGGCTCCATGCTGACCATCACCGGTACCAGCCAAACCTATGGCTACATATACAAGGAGGTCTACGGCAACGCTGCCATGGGTACTCTGGCCATGGCCTTCGCCATGCCCTTTATGATCGTGATCTTCCCCCTGATTCCCAAAATGGTCAATCGTTTCGGCAAACGGGATGTGATCCTGTATACCGGCGCTCTGAGCTTTGTGCTCAGCCTTATAAAGCTGTTTATCTATATTGAGAATGTCTATGTCTATACCATTCTGAATGTGACCACATTGCTGGGTCAGGTGGCGTTCACCATGCTGATCTGGGCTCTGGTTTCCGACTGCCTGGACTACT
>CAZYTE010000111.1:0-5270 GCA_964649425.1 uncultured Oscillospiraceae bacterium | reverse complement strand
TTTTTCGGCTTGTTCTGTGATTTTGTCACCGTCAGCTTCTTGCCATGCCGTCCACGCTGAGGATGACGCCGGTGATATAGGACGCCTCCTCGGAAGCGAGGAACAGGAAGGCGTTGGCGATGTCCTCCGGCTGCCCAAGACGGCGCAGGGGGATCCTGTCGATCATGGGCCGGATGACCTCCTGAGGAACGGCCTTCATCATGTCGGTTTCGGTGATTCCGGGGGCGACGGCGTTGACTCTGATGCCCTTGGGCCCCAGCTCACGGGCAAGGGATACGGTCATGCCGTTGACCGCGAACTTGGAGGCGGGATAGGCAAAACCGCTGGGCTGCCCGGAAATGCTGACCATGGACGAGGTGGAGAGGATCACGCCTCTGCCGTTGGCCACCATGCACTCGGCGGCAACCCTGGTGGCGTTAAAAACGCCCTTGATATTGAGGTCCATGACCTTGTCGAACAGCTCCTCGGTGTAGTCCATAAAGGGAGTGCTCTCGGAGATTCCGGCGTTGTTTACCAGAATATGAGCGCAGCCGTATTTGCGGTTGACCGAGTGAAAAGCCCTGCGCACGGAGCTCAGATCGGCAAGGTCGGGGCTGATGCCGTCAATGGTGGAGGCGGGGTGCTTCTCTTTCAGCCTTGCGACAGCCTTGTCGGCAGATTCCTGGGAGCTTGCGGTGATGATCACGGTGGCGCCCTCGGCCAAAAATCTGTCCGCGGTGGCAAAGCCGATGCCGCGGCTTCCGCCGGTGATGATTGCAACTTTGTCCTTGAGTCTCATGTGGAGTACCTCCTTAATATTCTTTTTTTATATAATTATATAATACTCTATACCGGAAAACATTTCCGTGATTATATCACAAATGGGAATAAGTGCGGCAAACAAGTTTACAGTAATAAAATTATGTAATCTACAATTAAAAAACACTGTGCAGCGAGGTGGATATTACAAAGAAATCCTCCCTTTATCAGGCGAGATGAGACAAGAAAACACGCGCCTGATGAAGGGAGGATCATCCTATACCTTTATTCTGTTAATATCCTCACGCAGCAGTCTGTACAGGGTGGCCGCAATGGGAACGCCCAGCAGCATACCGATTATGCCCATTATGCCGCCGCCCACGGTAACGGCAGCCAGAACCCAGATGGCGGGCAGGCCCATGGAGGAGCCCACGACCCTGGGGTAGATGAGATTGCCCTCCAGCTGCTGAAGCACCACAAGGAACACAATGAATATAAGCGCCTTTACCGGGGAAACAGTAAATATCATAAACGCGCCCACACCGCCGCCTATGTACGCGCCCGCCACAGGGATAAGAGCCGTAAAGGCGATCAGCGCGCCGATCATTGTGGCGTAGGGCAGCTGCAGTATCCACATTCCAAGGGTACACAGCAGACCGAGAATGACAGCCTCGGTGCACTGGCCGATGATATAGCGGCGGAAGCAGTCATGCATGAGGCTTAAAACATGCATCAGCTTTTCATACCAGGCCGGCTTCATATACCGCCCCATCAGACGCTGACACTGCCTGCCGATGGTGTCCTTTCCCAGCAGCAGATAGATGGAGAAGATAATTGCGAGAAGAGCCGTCACTATGCCGGAGGCAACGGAGGACACCACACCAAAAACTATATCCGTGACGCTGCCTATGCCCGTAACAAGCACATCAACGATCTGGCCGATCCTTGATTTCCAGTCGATAGCAGAGAGGGAGGCCACAATATTTTCAGGCAGGATATCATACTTGCCAAGCCAGTCCAGCACACTTTTCAGCGCATCCGGCACCTCTGCCAGAAGCAGCTGCACACAGGATATGAGCTGGGGCACAATGAGCCAGATGATAAGAAGCACTATCGCCACCAGTGTTATCATCGCGGCCAGCATACACACGGGTCTGCGGCTTTTAGCGGCCAGAGCTTTTTTGGACGCGGTGAAATAATGCCTCTCATAGAAGGCCATAAGAATGTTCACAAGATATGCAATGACACAGCCGATGAGCAGCGGCATGGCCGCAGTCAGCAGGGCCGTGCCAAAGCCTGATACAGCTTCCCAGTAATGGATGAGCAGATATACGAGGAATACGCTGAGTCCAAGGCGAAAACAGGATCTCCATTCAATCTTCATAAGGGCGCTCTCCTTATTCTCTCACTGATATTTTTTTATGCTACATTAAGAAAATAAACTGAGACGAAACAAATTCAGCCTGTCCGCAGATCGGATCAAAGCCTTATCTGTATTTTTCATACAGCAAGGGAAGGATCTCCGCCAGATTGCGGTATTCCACACAGCAATGCTCAGCCATTGACTTTGCCATATCCTCAGTTATTATCAGCTTTCGCAGCAGGGGATTTTTCATGGTCTTTCCAAGCCAGAATCTGCTTATCATAAACAAGCCGTCTTCGCTCTGCTTGAAAATATGGGCCATCTCAGTGTGCCTGACCAGATTATTAAAAGCACCCACATGGCCGCACACGATCCTTTGGATATCGTTCTCCTCCATGAGCTGCCGTGAAAAGCCGAATTCCTCCGGCCTGACGAAATCAATTCTCAGAGGCATTTTCATGCTGCCGATTTTTTCCACAGGATATTGGGTGTTGTTCTGAAACGCCGGACATGAGCTTTGCTGAAAATACTCCTTCTGCTTTTCGGAGTAGCCTATGGCAAAATGCTCCCCGGGGAACCAGAGCTGATAGCGTTCATCTGCCTGGGGATGCCACCAGAACCACCAATCGATCATTTCCGCCGTGAGCCCGGGCATCGGACAGGTCATGGATACCAGATATGTGCCGTTATCCATTTTTGTATATCCGACTTCTGTTTGCAAAGCCGCATGGGATAAAACATCGTTTTTCCGGTCAAAGGGTGTTCCGGTGATCCGGCTGCTGACCAGTGCGTCCGCAATTTCCGGCGGTATCTGCGGTAATGGCTTTTTCAATAATTCTCTCATTTTACTGTCGCTTTCTGTAAATGACCCGCTCCGGCAGACTCACTTCTTTTTCTTAGGTGCAGGCAGCTCGTCATACATGGCCCTGAACAGCTCCGGGAGAAACTCCCGGCTGTCCACCCTGTCCACAAGCAGCATCTCCCCTGCCCCCTCGTAGGGCAGCTCTGAGACTGCCTCCGGCATCATGGCAAGGGCCGCTTTCACGGGCTTTACCAGCAATCTGTCATCATATATGCCGCCCACGATCTTCCCGCGGTAATAGATTATGTATTCGCCCATCATGGCCCGGTATCTTATATCCTCCAGACCGGACAGCCGTTCCAGAATAAAATCCAAATATTCTTTGCGGGAAGCCATAATTAACCTTGCCCGGGTACAACCGCTGCCCAGCCCACATAGCAGTCATTTTCAGCGATGACCAGGATCCCGCCCTTTTGGTCCCGGGCTTTGACAAGAATACACCTGCAGGGATCTCCAAAAGCACACAGCTCACAGTTATCCTCGATAAACTGCCGGTCGGCAAGCATATCGGTAACAAAGTTCACATAGTCAATGTCGGCCAGAGTGACAAGCTTCACCACCTCATAAGCGCGCTCGCTGCTCAGAAGATGCGGCACGCATAAATCATCTATCCTTCTCGGTCTTTTTACAAAATAAGCGTATCCTTGTTTTTCCATATCCGTTCCCTGTCCTTTCTTATAGGCAATATTGGTGATAATGCAAGAGTAATTCGAATGGGGGCTGCTGAGTTGATTTCCTATGAGCCGCTGTGGCGCGCAATGAAAAAGCAGGGCGCAAGCACATACACGCTGCAGGTCAAAGGCCAGATCAGCAGTTCCACCATCAGACGGCTGAAGGCCGGAGAACCCGTCTCCACCAACAGCCTTGACGCGCTGTGCGGGATTTTGAATTGCGGTTTGAAAGATATCGCGGTCTACCAGCCTGACACAGAAGGAAAAGAATGACCCGGAACTGTTCGGTGCTCGTCGCGTATCCAGTTCCGGGTTTTGTTTCTGTCATATGCTCTGAAGTTTTCGCTCTTTCTGGTGACGGGGTTGAAGCTGCCCCAGCTGCCGCGTTTCCTGCTGTCCAGCTTACGCTTTTCCTTTTTGGAAAGCTTCTCATAGGGAACAAATTTTTCCATTTCTGTGTCCTCCTTTACATTTTTATACAATATTATTATATCAAATCCGCGGACAAATGTATAGACTGTCTGTAAAAAAAAGTAAGGCTTAGTTCATGAAGCTGTTGGCTTCAGTCACCGGTGTTGTGTCTGTATAACAGCGCAGGACTGCCTTTTTTTCGTCGGTACATAGAATTGTTCACATTTATCAGATAAAATCAAATCAGGCATTGTACACAAAAACAGAAAGGGAATAGAGAATGAACGAAAACGCAAAACGTTACAGAAGAAAATCCAGAGCTGTCACCATTATAGTTCTGGTGCTGGTCATTGCAGCGGCGATCGGCCTTTCCTGCGTAACGACCGTACCCGCAGGCCACACCGGCGTTGTCACAACCTTCGGCTCCGTTGAGGACTACACCTTTGATGCCGGCGTCAACATAAAGCTGCCCTGGCAGAAGGTGGTCATGATGGACAACCGTATCCAGAAGCAGACTGTGAACCTGTCCTGCTTCTCCTCCGACATTCAGGAGGTCTCCATGGTGTTCACTGTGAACTACCAGATCAACAAGGCCAACGCACAGGTCATTTACAGAACCATCGGCATCAACTACTATGACACCGTTATCACCCCCTGCATCACCGAGGCCACAAAGGTGGTCACCGCCAAATACTCCGCCGAGGCTCTGGTAGGTCAGCGCACCGACCTTGCCGCCGAGATAGAGAATGAACTGACCCGGTCGCTGGAGAAGTACAATATCGAGATCGTCAGCACCTCCATCGAGGACATGGACTTTACCGACGCTTTCACCAACGCCGTTGAGGAAAAGCAGGTAGCCGAGCAGAACCGCCTGCGCGCCCAGACCGAGGCCGAGACCAAGAAGATCGAAGCCGAGGCCGCCGCCGAGGTAGAGCGCATCAAGGCTCAGGCCGAAGCCGATGCCCAGCTCATCCGCGCCGAGGCTGAGGCTGAGGCCAACCGCAAGATCGCCGAATCCCTCACCGAGGCTGTTCTCTCCAATAAGTTCATCGACAGCTGGAACGGCGAGCTGCCCATGGTCACCGGCTCCGAAGGCAATCTCATAAACATCCCCCTTGGAGACAGCTAATAAAAATAAGCTCTGAGAATGATTTCTCAGAGCTTATTTTTCGCTTCAATCTCCACATTTTTCGCAAAAGCGTGATATTGCGAAAAATCTCGCTTC
>CAZYTE010000110.1:0-5302 GCA_964649425.1 uncultured Oscillospiraceae bacterium | reverse complement strand
CGGGGCATTTGTGGATAATGAGAGTCAATTCTTTTGTATCAGTTTGCTTTTTCTGAAAGAAAGTATCGATAATGTTGGAGAAACGTTTGAAAAGAACGATTGACAACTTGCAAAATAGAGAGATTATTGATACAATGTTTAGAAAAGTATTGGCTTTATGAGGCTAGAGGTGAAAAGTTGTGACATCAAAAGAATTTGCAAAATTGATCGGTGTCTCACAGGCTACGGTTTCCAGAGCGCTGAATGATAGTGATGTGGTTCCGCTGGAACGGCGAGAGTTTATCAAGAAGAAAGCTGAGGAATACGGTTTTATTCTAAACAGTCAGGCTCGTAGCTTGAAAACCAATCGAACAGGAACTGTTGGCATTTTGTTTCCGCGTCACTTTGCTAGTATGCATGCCAATCTCGGTTTGGCATTTACCTACGATTTGGTGCAGAAAGAGCTAAGTAAACACGGATATGATGTTATGGTCGTGTATGAACAAGACCATAGCTCTGGATTAACAACCTTCGAACGGATCGTCAAAACCCGTAAAGTGGATGGCTTTATTGTGCTAAGGTTGGAGTTCAGCCAACAGGAATTGGAGTTGATTCGCAAATACAAGGTTCCTTGCGTATACATTTTAAATGCAGGTATGGTTGATGAATATAGCAGCAGCTATATTTCAGATAGCGAATATGGCGGCTATTTAATGGGTGCCTATTTGGGAAAGTTCAAGGATAGTGTCCACTATTACATCAACGCCAATGCCACAGCCGGAGATGCGGAGAACCGCCTGGCCGGTTTTAGACGTGGCCTTAAGGAGCATGGAGTTGAGCTTTGCTCGGATCGCGTATTTGAATGCAGCTTGTCTATACGTTCGGCATATGACTGCATCATGGAAAATAAAGAGCGATTCATGAACGGGAAATCCGTAGTTGTCGCCTATAATGATGCGATGGCTATGGGCGCATTGAATGCATTTTGGCGGCTGGGGCTTGATGTACCCAATCAAGTTCAGATTGCGGGACAGGGTGCATTGCCTCTGACGGCTGAACTGTCGCCCAAAATCACGACGATCCAGCCGTTCAGAGAAAGAATTGTACAGATGAGTTGTGAGTACTTAAAGCATGCCATTGATGAAGCTGATGCGGAAATTGTGCGGATTGTCGTAAAACCCGAACTGATCAAAGGTGAAACCACACTGTAAGCAATCGAAAAGACAGAGTGTTAAAATGGTCAAACGATGAGGATAATGAGATGATAAAAAGGCCCAATATCCTTGTGTTTATGACTGACCTGCAGCGCAGCGATTCAATCAATAAGGCCATCATGCCGAATGTGGAGCGTTTTCGAAAAGAAGCGCTGACATTCACCAATTCTTATACGGTTGCGCCCCATTGCTGCCCCTCCCGTGCGACATTCTTCTCCGGCTTATATCCTTCTCAGCACGGTGTGTGGAATAACGTGAAATTCAACAATACACTTTCCCGTGGCTTATATGAGGGTGTAAAGCTGTTTTCCGAGAATCTGAAGGAATCCGGCTACCGGATGTACTTCAGCGGCAAATGGCATGTCAGCGTCATGGAATCTCCCAAGCACCGTGGCTTTGACGTTCTGCATGAGCCGGTTCCCAAGCCTGGCAAGCAGTGCAAGTACATGATTGGCGATATCGAAAAGGTTGAGTATCGCCATACCCAGCCCCCCACAAACCACTGGAATCTGTACAATGATTTCGTGCAGCGGAAGCCCGAGGAGCGGTGCGAAGGCGAAATTATCCGAAACGGTTATCCTCCCTATGTGCTTTTCGGCAATCAGGAAGACATTTTCCAGGATAACGACGTTGTGGCTGATGCAATCGCAGATCTGCGCACCATGGAAAAGTCTGATGAGCCTTGGTTCTACTACATCGGCACTTTGGGTCCCCATGATCCCTATTATGTGCCCGATAAGTATCTGGATATGTACGATGTCAACGATATCGAACTGCCCAAGAGCTTCTATGATGATATGCGCGATAAGCCCAATATGCACCGCCGCGTGAAGGACCTGTTCGACCAGTTGAGCGAGCAGGAACACAAAGAGGCCATCCGTCACTATCTGGCCTTCTGCACCCATCAGGACGAGCTGTTCGGTCAGGTTCTGGATGCATTGGAAGAGCGGGGAGAAGTGGATAATACCATTGTGATCTTCATGTCCGACCATGGCGACTACACGGCTGAGCACGGCCTGTGGTGCAAGGGACTGCCTTGCTTCAAGGGTGCATATCATGTTCCGACCCTTATTCGCTGGCCTGAAGGCATTCAGCAGCCCGGACGTGATGTGGAATCCTTTATTTCGCTGGCTGACTTTGCACCCACCTTTGTGGATGTGGCCCAGGCAGAATGTGATTCCACCTTCGCCGGAAAGAGCCTGACTCCTTTCTTCCGCGGTGAGACGCCCGAGGATTGGGCTGATGAACTGTACACCCAGAGCAACGGCAACGAGCTTTACGGTATCCAGCGTTCCATTATGACTCCTGAATGGAAGTACGTCTATAATGGTTACGATTACGACGAACTGTACGATCTGCGCAACGATCCTGACGAAATGGTAAATCAGGCGAACAATCCCGAGTACAAAGACATCGTGAAGGCATTGAGCAAGAAAATCTGGAAGTTTGCAAAGAAAAATGACGATGTTTGCATCCATCCCTATATTTTCTGTGGCCTGGCATCCTATGGTCCCGGCGTGATTTACGATGAGTCTGTGTAACAATTGCGGAAGGTAACTTATAATAGAACGAAAACCAGAAAATCGGCCATTCTCATTTTCCGAGAATGGCCGATTTTTTATGCGATCATATTAGAAAAAAGGGCATCAACAGGTAGAACTCATAAGTCCACAGTGATGATCTCCACGCCGCAGTTGTTGATGCGTTCCAGCTCTCTGGGGTCTGCGCCGCTGTCGGTGATCAAATGCGTCACCTGATCCAGACTGTAGCTGAAGAAGCTCTGGCGGGTGCCGATTTTGGAGCTGTCAGCCACTACGATCTTGGGGCCGCTGCACTGAGAAATCATACTCTGATTCACGGCCACTTCCTGTACGATGGAACTGGTGACACCGCCGATGGAGCTGACACCGCTGGCACCGAGGAAACACTTGCTTGCAGTTACTTTCTTTGTGGAACTGACTGCAAATTCACCCACCAGACTCTGCTTGTTTCCGTAGACTTCGCCACCTGTTAAAAGCAGCTCGATGCTTTCGGGGTATTTGCAATATAGTGCGCGGGCATTGTTGGTGATCACGCTGGCATGGATATCGGGCAGATAATCCAGAATGAAAAGGGCTGTGGAACTGCTGTTCAGGAAGACCGTATCGCCGGGGCAGATCATGCTGGCTGCCTTTCTTGCGATGGCCAGTTTTGCGGGGGTGGGATTTCCTTTTTCGGTCTGATATTGCACATCCACGTTCGGAGGGAGTATATACTGGGCTCCGCCGAAATAACGCTTGATGCTTCCTTGTTCCTCCAAAATCTCCAAATCACGGCGAATCGTTGCGGTGGTTACATTAAAACGGCGGGAAAGTTCCGTAACATTGGCATTCTGGTTTTTTTGCAGAAGCTGCAGAATGTTTTTGTGCCGTAATTCAATAATATCTCTGCTGCTTTTCAATATTTCCTCCTCCAAATGAAGCTATAATGCTGTTTATGTTCATATTATAGACAAATAGAACGTAAATGTAAAGAATAATTAACCAATATTAGCATATTTTTCCTGATCCTTCCTCAGACAAGCCATGGCTGCATAGACCTGATGTGCATCCGGGTCGGAACTGTAGATTTGGCATGACTGCGTTTTTGCCCCATCGGGACATGAAAGGCCAAGTGCTTCCAGCGCGATTAAGAACGCGCCGGTTGCGGTAGCCTCCGGATTGGCGCAGACATGAACATCTCTGCCCGTAATATCCGCAAGGATCTGGTTGAAAACGGATAGGTTCGTCAAACCTCCGGTGGATTGGATTTGTCTGACCGGAATCCCCAATCCCTCGATGTGATGAATGCATCGGCTGATATCAAAACAGATGCCCTCCAGAATAGCCCGGGCAAAGGAACCTCTGGTGTGCTGCAGTCCCACATTGGCAAAGATACCGCGGGCATGGGGATCGGTATCGGGACAGCCACGGCCCGCAAAGTCGGCATAGCAGATCAACCCGTCACAGCCGGCCGGCTGCGCGGCGACCTCCCGGTTAATCAGCGTCGTATCTTTGTCATCCACACCACTGTGATAAAAGTTCCGGTTAAACCACTGGTAGATCGTTCCGCTGCCCATATTGGCAGCCTCCAGTACCCAGGGGGTCCTGCCGTGGAATGCGCTGAGATTGACTTCCGCACTTGGGTCCACTGCCGGGGCGGTGAGGGGGATGGCCAGATAGGAGGCGGAGCCGGAATTGATACTGATGGTGCCGGCTTCCAGAAAACCCTGGCCTGCCAGACAGCATTGCTGGTCACCGCCGGCAGAGATAACAGGAACGGGAGGAAGACCGGTTTCGGATGCAAAGTCAGCTTTAACCGGTCCGACAACGGTGCCGGGATGTACGATGGGACAGAGCTTATCACGGCTGATCTCAAAAATATCCAGAAGCTCATCCGACCAGTCGAAGGTCCGAATATCCATCAGGGCGGTTCGGCAGGCGCAGGTCACGTCCGTGACCAACTCGCCGGTGAGCAGGTAAAGCAGATAGTCGTGAATTCCGATTAACTTATAGGCCGACGCATAAATATCGGGCAGATTCCGCTTCATCCACAGCATTTTTGGCGCGCTGGATACCTGCGTCAGCCGCATGCCGCACCGATCATAGATCGCGCGGAGGGTCTCGGACGGAAAGCTGTTGCAGATGTCAACACAGCGCTTGTCATACCACATCAAAATTGGATGCAGCGGGTGAATCCGTTCATCCACCGCCAGCACCGAGCTGCGCTGAGAATCTATCGAAATACCCAGCAGACCGTAGTCTTTCTGCTGGATTTCAGCGGCTGCTCTGACGGAAATTTCCTTCAGGCAGCGAGCGAAAATATCCGCATCCATTACAGCGGAATCATCCGCACCGACGGTCATGGTGTACTTGATCTGATGGGAAAAGCGGATATTGCCGGCACGGTCAAACAGGATGCCCCGCATGCTGGAAGAACCGGTATCGATCACGAGAATAACATCTGTCACAGAAATTCACCTCCGGTGTTTGAATCTATCATATGCGAAAAAGAAGTTAAAATCAACATAAAAAACAATATAAGTTCATTAATTGTACAAATATACAAAAACAAACTTGAAATAATGTTTG
>CAZYTE010000109.1:0-5318 GCA_964649425.1 uncultured Oscillospiraceae bacterium | reverse complement strand
CTCCGGGTTATGAGCCCGACGAGCTACCAACTGCTCTACCCCGCGATATTTATTTAGCTTATATAGATTAGCACACGAGTGTTGCTTTGTCAAGAACTTTTTTCAGGTTTTTTGCCTGCTGCAGAAGAATTCTGCAGCAGGCAAAAAATAATTATTTTACACCGTAGGGCTGATACTTCCAAAACTCAACGAAAGTCTCCGTCATCATAAACATGTCGTGCAGCTCGTTATTCATGGTCAGCCGGGCGTTTTCAAGCTCCGGGTCAAAAATGTACTCGCCGCCGTCAATATTAATGGTGACCCAGCAATGGGGCGCCTTATCTTCGCCTACGCATCCGGGCTGCACCACAGCATCATAGCCCAGCGCTCTGGCCAGGGCGGCAAAGCCCGCGGAAAAAGCGTAGCAGTTGCCCTTGCCGGTGGTGAAGAACTGATAGGCCAGCTCATTTGACCAGGACACATCCGCATCCGCCTGCACATGGCCCTTGCGGTAGGAGAAGCAATGGGTGACATAGTCATAGGCAATGCGAAGCTTCTGCAAAGGAGTATCGTCCTCATCGCGGATAAGCATGCGCAGCCGTTCATCCACCAGTTCGTCCAGCTCGGGCATACCGCTGGTGACTCTGCCCAGCTCATCAAACGTGATCTCACCCACAGTCTCGCCGCGCACCAGCAGACCATCCTCACCTACGCAGTAGGCAGAGTGGCCCGAAACATACATGCCGGGCTGTACGGGGATGATCCAGTCATAGTAGGTCCAGCTCTCATTGCCGTCTGCAAGCTCATAACTGTGCTCAAATCCGGCCTCCAGAAGCTGTGCATAATCGGGGTCATCAAAGGCCAGATCGGGCGACAGCCCCTCCATCCTCTCCTCTATCTCCAGGCCCTCGCCGCGGCCAAGGACACGGTTGATGAGCTTGATGGCATCGAGCTTGGTGAGAAATTCATCCGGCTGCAGCTTTATATTTTTGCCGCTTTCGATCCAGCCGAGTTCGGCCGCGGTGCAGAAAGAGCTATATTCAGCATCACTCACTGCCACATCCGCAAACTCAAACTTCTCCCCGCTGCGGGGATAAAAGGCCGCAAGCATTTCTATGAGCTCCGCCCGGGTGATGCTGTCCCCGGGGCGGAGTTTGTCTCCTTCTATGACCTGCAGTTGATATATCTTGGATGCTGCCTGTGCATACTCCGCATCCGCTGAAACGTCGCTGAAATTGCCGGTACTCTCCACATCCACTGCCAGCAGGTTTGCAAACATCTGCACCGCCTCTGCCCGGCTCAGCTCCTCGTACACATGGTAAATGCCCGCAGAATCGGGGAAAATGTAGGGCTTGTGATTCACTGTATCAAGGGCAACAATGTAAAGGGGATCAAACTGGCCGTCACCATCGGGCCTGACGCTGTGTCCCGGCAGGATTTCACCGTTTTCATCTGTCCAGCCGATGAAATTGTAGCCCTCAAAGGCAGTGGCCTCGGGCAGCTCAAGGCTCTGGCCTGTTTTGCCCTCTAAGGTGATGGTCTCACCGCTGGCATCACGGAAGCTGAGAATCACGGACTTTGCAATGCTCTGCTTTTCAGGCTCATCATCAGAAGTATCCACCGTTGTGACAGGCTCCGGTATCTCGGTCTCCACGGGAAAAGTCTCGGGCTCAGCAGGCTTCAGGCTGCCAAGAGTAATGAAATATGTTCCCAGCACAAGGGCTGCCGCCGACGCAAGGCAGAGCAGTATGCGCAGGATGATTCTTCCGCTTTTCATTATTCCACACTGTGAACGACCTCGGAGTCGTTCTCCTTATAGCTGTAGACAACAAAGCCGTCATAGACCAGCTCGCCATCCTCACCGGGGCCAAGGCAGCTGCTGGCGTAGTCGGCGCTGATAGGCTCACCGATGGCTGCAAACAGCTCCTCAACGGGCAGGCCAACATATTCCTTGGCGGTGGCCTTCAGCCTGGCACTGTCAGTCTGCTGAGCATCCTGCGTGGGAGCGTTGGCATTGGGTGCGGCGGTATTCATGGGGGGAACCGCTGCATTTGCGCTCGTCTCCGGCTGGTTCACAGCGGTCTCGGGTTCTGCCGCGGTATCACCGCCGCAGGCTGCAAGCAGCAGGGCACTGACGCAGACAATAAAAATAATTGCAAACTTCTTCATTTATTTATCCTCCAATATAAGTTCATAAGAACATAGTATTCCGTCATTGCAGCAGAGCAGCGCTGTGGGAGTCTGGCCCTCTGCCGGGAGCCACAGGGAGAAGCCCAGGCTTCCATCCTCGTCAGCAGTCACCATGGCTTCATAAACCACGCCGCCGCACTCTGCATAGATTCTGCTGCCATCGTCCATGGGCAGCCCGCTCAGGCTGCCGTAATAGCGCTTGAGACCGGATTTTTCGTAATCTGCAGCGAAGCTCAGACTGCCCTGAGCCTGCTGCTGCGCTTCAACATCACGCACAGGCGCCGGGAAAACCGCGGCATTGCCCAGAAGCTGCTCCAGATTGCGCTCCACCAGCTCAATGACCACGCAGTCGGCCCCCAAGTCCACTGCCTTGGGCAGCTCATAGGGGAAAGAACGGGAAAACTGAGCCGTGCCGAAGCTTTCGGCCAGATAGGGATAGAGTGATATTCCAAATGAGTCTCGCCAACAGAAGAGAGTGTCCTCTGCAGCAAGGTTCTCGGTCTGGATATTTATTGCATTGCCGCCGGCGGTGTCCTTCAGGCTGGTGTAATTAAAAGCCTTTTCGGGTACAAGATCCTGTTCGGTAAAGCTGCCGGAGGGGTAGAGCATTTCATACAGATCTCCCCTGTGCTTATCGCCCGCAACAAAGCTGCCGGTATAGAAGCCGCTGTCTCTGCCAAGGCTATTGAGAATTTCGTCCGCAGCCAATGCCGCGCCCTTGGAATTCCAGTGGGAGTCGGTTTTGTAATACAGAACATCCTCGTTCTCGAAAGCGGAGAACAGGTCCACATTATGAACGCCCGCCTCCTCCAGCATGGGGATGAGCCGGGAGGCGTTTGCTTTGCTGTGGTCACTGTCAAGATACGCGGGCAGCATTTCGGGATACAGGCTGCCCTTATTGGGAGCTATGACAAAACAGAAGTCCATGCCCTCAGACTCAACATACTCCTGAACCAGAGCCAGATTGTTGGCGGCGTAGTGGAGCAGGCCGTCATCAAGGCCGATGCCCATGGAGTCAGACCCTGTGTCGGTATAAAACAGCCAACCGTCCTTTCCCAGCATGACCTGCTCTTCAACGGAGGTGTTGAAGACCTTTGCATTCAAGCCCGCCCACAATGTGGCAAGGGGTCTGCGCAGGGCAAAATGGTCGGAGATATAGTCGGAAGTGTCCGCAAGGACATCGGTGTTGAATCCATCGCCCTTTGTGAGCTTGGGGGCCGCCTGCAGAATCTCGTTACCCACCGGCTCCACATTGCCCTGAACGAACATTCCCAGCGCCGGCACCATGCAGACCGCGAGGAAAAGGGCTATATAGATTTTCAATCCGTGTTTTTTCATCGCAAATCCTTAGAACTGGAAGTAAATAAAGGGATTAAAGCCGCCGCGGGAGATGCTCATTATGCACAGCAGCAAAAGACTAAACTCAGTAGCTGTGCAGATAATGCCGTGTTTTTGAGCAAAGCCGCCGAAGCGCGCTTTCAGCTTCTCCGGCAGGTTGCCGGCAAGAGCAATGGCGAAAATCAGGCAGCAGCAAACCGCGGGAGTCAGCAGTCTGCCGAGTCTGAAAGCACCGTCAGGCAAGGTGCCGAGAGAGAACATGCCGCTGATAAATTCCAGCGCCACCGCAATGCTGTCCGCTCTGAAAAGCACGAACAGCAGCATTACCGACAAAAGCACATATGCCTTGCAAACAAGTTTGCCGCCCACACTTCGGTTAAGCTTTTTGGTGGGGATGATGCCGATGTTTTCAAGGCTTGTGAGCAAACCGTGGGCAAGGCCCCAGACCACAAAGGTCCAGTTGGCGCCGTGCCACAGACCTGTGCAGAAAAAGACGATGATGCGGTTTATGACTGTTCTCGCCTTGCCCCGGCGGTTGCCGCCCAGAGGAATATACAGATATTCCCTGAACCACACAGACAGGGACACATGCCATCTGCGCCAGAAATCGATCATGGAGTCGGCCCCGTAAGGGTGCAGGAAGTTCTCCTTTATCACAAAGCCGAACATATGTCCGATGCCTATGGCCATATCGCTGTAGCCGCTGAAGTCATAGTAAATCTGTATCATGTAGCACAGCGCGCCCAACCATGCAAGGCGGTAGTCACTGTAAAGACTGCCGTTGAAAACAGCGTCAGCAATGTAACCTGCGGCGTTTGCTATCAGCACCTTTTTTGAAAGGCCGAAAATGAATCGGCGGATGCCGCAGACCACATTTTCGGTTTTGGATTCGCGACTGTCTATCTGCATGGAGATATCGTGATACTTAACAATGGGGCCCGCAATAAGCTGAGGAAACAGGGCTATATAAAGCAGAATTTTGCTGAAGTTCTTCGTGCCGCTTTCAGGATCCCGGTACACATCGATGGTGTAGGACATGCCCTGAAAGGTATAAAACGAAATGCCGATGGGCAGGGCAAGGCCCATGGTGCCCATGGAAAGGCCGAAGGCAAGATTCAGATTCTGGATAACAAAGTCGGTATACTTGAAAAAGCCCAGCACACCCAGATTCAGAATCACGGATATCCACAATATGGCTTTTCTGTTGATTTTGCCGCCCATTATCAGCAGACCGGAGAGGTAGTTAACAAGCACCGACAGCAGGAAAACCGGGATATAAACCAGTTGGCCGAACGAAATAAAGACCAAGCTGACGCAAGCCAGAAAAAGGTTTCTGGCTTTCAGGCTTGGCAATATGTAATACACTATGAAAGCGAAAGGTAAAAAAACAAAAAGGAAAATCGCCGAACTGAAAACCACTGTTTCTTGTCCTCGCAAAATTGAAGATCATTCAAGTTATTATAAGGTTTTAAGCTTAATTTTGCAATAGTTAATGAGGAAAACAGGGTATGCACTCTGTGCATACCCTGTTAGATTTCCTATTTGCTCTCGCAGACCAGCTCGCCGTCGGCAACAGCCACCAAAATCGTTGCGCCGGCCGCAAGCTCTCCGCTGAGGATAGTCCTTGCAATGAGAGTTTCCACACTGCTCTGCAGGTATCGGCGCAGGGGCCGTGCTCCGTAGAGTGGATCGTAGCCCCGCTCAATGATGAGCTGCTTTGCCTCCTCGCTGATCTCCAGCTTCAAAGAGCGCTGGGCAAGCCGCTCACGCAGGCCATGGGCCATGATGTCAATAATACCGGACAGATCCTC
>CAZYTE010000108.1:0-5348 GCA_964649425.1 uncultured Oscillospiraceae bacterium | reverse complement strand
GCGCACCAGATCCTCAAACTTCTCGGTGCGGTAGACGATCTTGCTCTCGTAGAGTTCATCGGTCAGGTGCTGGAAGGTGACTGCGGGCAGCTCAACACGGACACCAATGTCCACGCGGTTGGACTTGGTGGGGATGTTCAGACCGCTGCACACGCTTTCCATCCACTTGCTGCCGCTGCGGCCTACGGACACAACGCACTTTTCGCAGCTGTAGCTTCTGTCCCCGGTGTGAACCTCATAGCCGCCTTCAATGGCGTTGACAGTGCTGATGGGGGTCTCAAAGTAAAACTCCACTTTGTCCTTCAGCTCATTATATATATTTTCCAGAACCACATAGTTTATATCAGTTCCCAGATGGCGGACCTGAGCATCCAGCAGATGCAGGCTGTTTTCAAGGCAGGTGCGCTTGATTTCGGTGTTGGCGGTGGAGTAGAGCTTGGTGCCTTCGCCGCCATGTTTGAGATTGATCTCATCCACATAGCGCATCAGGTCAATGGCCTCCTGCTTGCCCACATACTCATAGAGGGTGCCGCCGAACTGATTGGTGATATTGTACTTGCCGTCGGAAAAGGCGCCTGCACCGCCAAAACCGCTCATAATGGAGCAGACGGGGCACTTCACACAGGACTTTACCTTCTTGCCGTCAATGGGACATTTTCTCTTGGCAAGCTCTCTGCCCAGCTCGAAAACCGCAACTTTCAGGTTCTTGTTTTCCTTGGTCAGCTCGTAAGCGGTAAAAATGCCGCCGGGGCCTGCGCCAACGATGATTACATCATAATCCATGATATGTCTCATTCCATTCAATAATGATTTGGGTCAGCCTGAGCGATATGAGCCGAAACCGCTCTGGCTACTGGCAAAACAAAACTGCCTCCCGGCTGCTGTCACTTCTCCAAGGGAGATAAAACAGCCGGCCCTGGGGCAGCAAACCACAATATTGCCATGAATATCCTCGTCTAAAATAACACAGCCGCACATTGAATGTCAAGTAAACTAAGTATTAACTGGATTTCGGGAGTATTTGATGCTATACTTTCTGCAAAGGAGCGATCACCATGGCTGAACTTATCTGCCCCGTTTGCGGAGAAAAACTGAATCTCAATGGCAGGAGCTACATCTGCCCCAAACGCCACTGCTTTGACATGGCCAAAAGCGGCTATGTGAACCTGCTGCCCCCCGCCCCCGGCGGCAAGCGCCACGGGGACGACAGACTGATGGTGAAAGCCCGCAGCCGTTTTCTGGACAAGGGTTTTTACAATCCCCTTTCTGATGCAATAGCCTCATGTGTGGACGCCTTTTCCGGAAGCACCGTCAACATCGTGGACGCAGGCTGCGGCGAGGGCAAGTATACCGCCGACCTACTGCGAAAACTGGAAAGCAGCGGCAAGAAGGCAGATATCGTGGGCATTGACATCTCCAAAGAAGCCCTGATCTGCGCCGCCAAACGGAGCAAGGCCCTGACCCTCTGTGCCGCCAGCACTGCCCATATGCCCCTGGCCGACAGTTGGGCCGATGTGCTGCTGAACATATTTTCCCCCTTCATGCCGGAGGAGTTTTTAAGAGTTTTGAAAACCGGTGGAAAACTGATCCGTGTGGTTCCCCTTGAGGATCACCTTTGGGAGCTGAAAGAGCTTATCTACGATGTGCCCTATCCCAACCCGCCTATGGACATGGAAGCCGAGGGCTTTAAAATCGCGGATGTTCAAAAGCTCTGCTATGAGATAGAGCTTAATTCTTCCGAGGAGATCATGGATCTGTTTATGATGACCCCCTATTACTACAAGACCGGCGCCGCCGATCAGCAGAAGGCCGAAAAGGCAGAGCATCTGCACACCCGACTGGAGTTTGGAATCTATGTGTATGAAAAAATCTGAGATTTGCGCCAGGATGATAGATTTCTACGAGGGAAATCTGCCTGACATAAACCACTTTTTGAAAGTATATGCCTATGCCCGGACTTTGGGGCAGCTTGAAAGGCTGGATGAAAAAACTCAGGAAATTCTTGAAATTGCCGCCATCGTCCACGATATCGCCTGCCCGATCTGCAGAGAGAAATACGGCAACACAGACGGAAAACATCAGGAGGCCGAGAGTGAAGCACTGCTGAGAGTATTTCTCCAAGAGTTTGAGCTTGAGCCTGATGTGCTCGAGAGGGTGATCTATCTTGTCTGCCATCATCACACATACGAAGGCATCGACGGTGCGGACTGGCAGCTTCTTCTGGAGGCAGATTACCTGGTCAACGCCGACGAGATGAATCTGAGCAAAGAAGCCATAACCACTTTCAGAGATAAGGTGTTCAAAAGCCAAAGCAGCATAATGCTGCTCAATTCAATTTATCTGAAGTAGCAAAAACCCGCTTTCCGAGAAATCGGAAAGCGGGTTAACTACATTGTGCGTTGGACTTCCATCCTCTCCAACCGCTTTGATACCACAGGCTTTAAGAAAGTCTATGGCGATCTCTACAAAGCCTTTACCAAGCAGACCAACAGCAGAAGATTTTCCATCAGTGCCTAAACAGGGGGGGCTTTAAGCCCCCTTAAAGAAAGAAGTGTGTTTTATGACTTATGGGTATGCCCGCTGCTCTACCAATGAGAGCAGACAGGATATAGACAGACAGGTTCGTGAGCTGAAACTTGCGGGAGTCGAAAAGATATTCCTTGAATATGAGCACGGCGACAGCGCAGTTAAGAGAGAACAGGAGCAGTTGTTTGAGACTGTTAAGGAGGGCGACACAGTTATCACCCTTGAAGTCTCCCGACTTGCCAGAAGCACAAAACAGCTCTGTGATATTATCGACCTCGTAAAGCGTAAGCGTATCAGGCTTGTAATTCTGGGGAGCATCACAATGGACTGCCGGAACGGACAGGCAGACCCAATGACAGAAGCCTTTTTACAGATGGCGGGTGTATTCAGCCAGTTGGAGCTTGCTATGATAAGGGCAAGGGTCAAATCGGGGATGGCGAAAGCCAGAGCAAAGGGGAGCGCAATCGGAAGACCGCAGACCACAAAGGATGATATTCCCACTGTGTTTTTAAAGCACTATCCCGCTTACAGGAATAAGCAGCTCAATTTGAGTGAGCTTGCCAGAGTTTGCGGATTAAGTAGGACGACTGCTTATAAGTATTTAGGGTTATTAGAAAGATAATTCTCCAAAGAAATATTCTTTGGAGAATTACATTATTATTTGTTATTGTAAGGATTTCCTGCTTCCCATTCTAATCTCTTCCGACGATAGTCAGAATGATCGCCCTCGTTGCTATCACAGCCTACAAACATTGTTGCCGCCATTACAACAGCAAGAATGAGAGCTATAATTCTATTCTTTGTTTTCATATTATCCCTCCTTTTCTTTTTTGTTTTAACATAAGTTATGAAAAAATCCATGACAGTACAATCCACCCGATCGCAACTGCAACTGGCCCTGCGAGAATACCTACGAACCCCATGCTGGATACGCCCGCAATTGATACTATGACCATAAAAACAATGGCAATAATTATTATCGAATTCTGAAATATCCCATCGCAACCGTTATTCATTTTTTCACTCCTTTCTGTTATGGATAATCAATTCCACCATTTGGAGGATGACATCTTTTTATTCTATGGATTCCTTTATTAATCCCTTTTCTCAGACCATAGATTCTTATCGACAAAATCATATACTCTGAGCAACTGGGCTGAAATCTACATCGGTTTCTAATTTGACCTGGTGCATATTTTTGATAAAATTTGATTGTCTTGATGACAATTTCTTCAAGACAAGTTGTAATCACGAAGCCCATCACCACTAAATACTATGTAATTTGGTTTAATTTCCTCTGTAATTTTTCAAGATCTCTCTTTGTAAAAGAGTTTGGATCCACATTGCACGCAACACAAGCACGACAAAATTCATCTGTGTTGATAGTATCATTTGGACTGTTCGCTAAATAATATGCTACACGGTTTATTAGACCATCGTTTGTATCTGTCAAACCACGCTCTTCCATAGCGGCAAGTTGCCACGGAGAAAATGACATATTAGTTTCTCCTCTCTCACTTGTATTACATATTGATATCATCAATACAATGTTATTGTAGTATATTTCAGTGTCTTTTGTCAATGTATAATTACAACAGACAGTGAGGTAATTACTATGACAAATGAACCCCTGAAAATCAAAAAGAGAGGCGAGGATGGCAACAAAGTCATCACAGTTCGCATTAAAGAGGACACCTTGGCAGAGTTAGACCGCTTGGCAGCGGAGACAAATTACTCACGAAATGAGCTTATAAACCTCATTTTGAGCCACGGTGTAAAGAACATAGAAATAGAGTAATAGGGCGGATATCCGCCCTTTTTCCTTTAAAAGGGAGATGGTGAAATGGCTGTTAGATCAAATAAGCACTGCCAAGAAATAAGCCTGCGATTAATTAATCTGCGTGAATATATCTATGCCAATGCCAACAAAGAGAACTGTTTTTCATAGTTTCTGATGGTTCTTGGTGCCAAATCCCTGACCTGACAGTCGAAAAGAAATTCCTTTGACAGTGTTTTCATAAACATAAAAATACCTCTTTCTGCATCAGGAATTTGAGACAGAAAGAGGTATTAAAGACTTTTTGAGTTTTAGTATTGTTATCGTACCAAGTGGAGTCTTTCGTACCAAACCACCGCTTTTGCGGATTTAGTACGAGGCTCTAAAAGTTCTGAAAACCACCTGAAACAGCAAATTCTGTGAACTTACTTTGCCTTGCGGACGGAGTCGATGTGGCGGGTCAGGTCGATCATCTTGTTGGAGAAGCCCCATTCATTGTCGTACCATGCCATGAGCTTGACGAAGTTATCGTTGAGCGCAAGGCCGGCCTTTGCGTCGAAGATGGAGGTGTGAGCGTCGGTGCGGAAGTCGGAAGAAACGACCTCTTCATCAACATACTCCAGAACACCCTTCATGGGGCCCTCGGAAGCAGCCTTCATTGCAGCGCAGATCTCCTCATAAGTTGCGCCCTTCTCCAGACGGACAGTCAGGTCAACGATGGAGACATTGTCAGCAGGAATACGCATGGAGGTGCCGGTGAGCTTGCCCTGCAGCTCGGGGATGACCTTGCCAACAGCCTTTGCAGCGCCGGTGGAGGTGGGGATGATGTTGTTGTATACGGAGCGGCCCAGTCTCCAGTTCTTCTTGGAGAAGCCGTCAACAACTGCCTGGGTAGCGGTGGAAGCGTGAACGGTGGTCATCAGGCCTTCAACGATGCCGAAGTTGTCATTGAGAACCTTTGCCATGGGAGCAAGGCAGTTGGTGGTGCAGGATGCGTTGGAAACGAACTGCATGTCGGGGGTGTACTTATCCAGGTTGACGCCGC
>CAZYTE010000107.1:0-5436 GCA_964649425.1 uncultured Oscillospiraceae bacterium | reverse complement strand
GCAAAATGAAAAGCGCAGGGAATACTTGTGTGTATTTCCGAGCATTTTCGTGAAGTCGGGGCGGAATTTTTCATTTTTAACCCCTATGGTTTCTTATCTCAACGCGCCTTTATGGGCTTCATTTTTATTTTAATTCATCAATATAATTTGCTCTCTCGCCGCCGATGAATCTGGGGCGGGTGCGGGCGCATACAAGACTGGCCTGGCCGATTTGTTTTACAGACAGCCTCACCGGCACCGCCACCTCCTTCAGGTGCATACCGATAAGAGTGGAGCCTATATCCATGCCTGCCTTTGCTTTTATGTGCTCAACCGCCACCGGGCTTTCAAGATTTTCCCACACAGTTGTCGCAAAGGAGCCGCCTGCCTTGGGCCGAGGGCGCACATTGACGATCTCGTATCCGTACTTCTCCGCGGCCTTTTCTTCAAGGATAATGGCCCTGTTAAGATGCTCACAGCACTGGGCAGCCAGACAGATGCCGCGGCTTTGAAGCAGGGGATATATACCTTCAAATACAGCCTTCGCCGCGTCAACGCTGGAGCCCTTGCCGATGTGCTCACCCATGACCTCACTGGATGAGCAGCCTATAACCAATATGTCCCCGGCCCTCAGGCCGGCAGCTTCAACAAGCTCAGATACAGCCTTTCCCGCCTGAGCTTTGATCTCCTCAAACATAAAATCAACTCCTCAGTCTGATTATATCACATGGGTATATCAAATAACAAGGCGGCTGCGAAAACAGCCGCCTTGTTTGAGAAAAGAAACTTATATGAAGAGGAGCTCTGCTTAGTTGGGAATCTGGCCTTCCTTGCCGCCAATGAGGCCCACAAGGGAGCTTGCCACAACAACAGCTGCCGCGATCTTGCCCCATACAGCTGTGATATTGCAGCGCATATCGGGATTTGCGCAAACGCCGATGATGCCGGTAAAGAGCAGGAAGATAACAATCGCTGCCACCGCATTAACAATAAAGAATTTCTTCTGATCCTGCTTTGCAAAAAAAGCAACAACAGCAGCTGCCAGCAAAATTATTGCCACAGCCATAACCGCCTGACCGGTGTAGAAACATTTCATGTGTACTTCCTTGCCGCTTTCAAGGGTGAGCATCTTGCCGCAGACCGGTGCCCAGATCTTCACTGCGCCCAGAAGCACGACCGCTGCCAGCACCTGAATTGCCAAAAGTATAGTGTTCATTTTGTTTTTCATTGTATTGTCTCCTAATCTTATATTTCTCCCTGAGTTATGGCAGTCTGCGGATCCAGAACCGCGCTTTTCACTGCCGGTTCAAGTGCGGAGACAAAGCCCAGCAGGGCTGCCATCGCAATGCCGCTGAGGCCGCAGGAAACCGCAAGCTTTAAATTCCACACGGAGGGCGAGAGCATAAACGCGTCCTTCAGGTATTCAATGGCGTACTCCATACAGAGTAAAGCTGCCACACTGCCGATGATTCCGCCCATAAGGGCCATCAGGCCGCATTCTCCTATCACAAGGCCGAACACCTGAAGTCTGCCCACGCCCATAGCACGCAGCAGCCCTATCTCCTTTTTGCGTTCTTTCGCAAGCGCATTGAAACGTCCAAACAGAGACAGCGCCGCAATTGCCATTGAAGCCAGCCACAGCACGAACAAAACCTCCATTGTAACCTCCAGCTGACTCTGCAAAGCGGCGATGGTGCCGCCGGTAAGCACGCATTTGGCCTCTATGCCCGACTGCTCAACGATTTTGGAAAACTGCTCCGGATCCATGTCCGGCTGAAGCTTAACCATGATTACCGAGATGTAGTCAAACGGATTCTTGTTCTGCCAGTCTGCACTGAGAACCTCGTTTTCGAGGCACAGCTCCCTGCATACATCCATCTTCAGGAAAAATGTACTGTCCATGCCTGTACCCGTGGGATAGAGTGTAGCCGGCACATAGAATTTTCTGCCCAGCAGAAGCACATTATTGCCCACATCCCCCTCATCGGCAAAGTTTGCGCCCTCGATCATCTCGTTATCAGCCAGGGGAGCGGTGTTGCTGTCATCCAGATAGGCGGATATTATGAAATCGGTCTCAGGGTCAAAACCGATGATCCGGGCAACCTCTCCGGGTTCGCAGCAGCCAAGCTCCAGCGACTGAGCATAAAACTGGGGAGACATCTTTTCAATGCCCGGCAGCTGCTTTGCATCCTCCAAAACGCTTTCCGGCATATATATGTTTTCGGGGTTTGCGGTAAACAAAAGCTCATTGCTCTGGGTGGGCGCATATTTGGGGATCAGCACCGCATCCGCACCCAGACGCTGGCGTGACAGCTCAAGTCCCTGCTGCATCACCTGCAGTACACCCATAACCATTACAAACACCATAACAGTGATAAGCGTTATGACCACCGTCAGAACAGACTGCATGCGCCGCCTGCTGATGTTTTTCCACGCAAGCATAAACAAAAGATATCTACCTCCTGATAAGAAACCGGTTCTGTAAGTAACACGAATGAAAAGCCGAATTCCATTTTTTCAAAATTAAAAAGGGCATCGTTTTTGATGCCCTTTTGGATTTATATGTACTCTAAAATGCCGTGTTCCAGACGGCAGCGGCGGGTTGCCAGCTTTGCCCACTGGCTGTTGTGAGTGACCATGACCACGCCGGCACCGCGCTCGCTTTCAGCCTTCAGAAGTCTGATGACCTCTGTGGACCAGTGCTCATCCAGATCATTGGTGGGCTCATCGGCGAGGATAAGCCTGGGAGAATGGATAAGGCAGCGCGCTGCCATTGCGCGGCGGCGCTGGCCGCCGGAGAGCTGATGAGGGAAGAAGCCCGCTCTGTCCTCCAGACCGAAGGCATACAGCAGCTCATCCACCTGCTCCTTGTTTTTTTTGCCGCAGACACGTTGGGCAAAAATCAGATTCTCCCTGAGAGTGAGCGCCTGAATCAGATTGGTATCCTGAAACAGAAATCCGATCTTCTCTGCGCGCAGTCTGGACTTTTCCTTTTCGCTGAGCTTTGAAACATCCCTGCCCTCAAAGCAGTAGCTGCCCTCATCGCTCTGCAGCAGCATGCCCATGACATAGAGCAGAGTGCTCTTGCCGATACCGGAAGGGCCTTCAACGCTGACAAAATCTCCTGAATTAACAGTCAATGAGAGATTTTTAAGGGGAGTAACGATTTCTCCCATTTTGTAGTCTTTGCGGATATTATCCAGTTTGCAGATCTCCATATCAATTTACCTCCCCTTGAGTTATAGCCGTCTGCGGATCAAGAGCTGCACTTCTCGCGGCCGGAACAAGCGCGGATAAAAAGCCCATCACCGCTGCCAGAAGAACACCCATAGCCGCACAGCTCAGAGCCATGGACTGAGTCCACACCGAGGGTGACAGTGTAAAGTCCACCCTTAGCATCTCTATAACAGGCTCCATACAAAACAGTGCGGCCGCACTTCCCAAAACTCCGCCGATAACAGCCATAGTGCAGGCCTCACCTATAACCAGACCAAAAACCTTGGCTCTGCCGACGCCGATGGCCCGCAGGAGTCCTATCTCCTTTTTGCGTTCCTTGGCAAGGGCGCTGAATCTGCCCACCAGAGCAAGCACCGCAATAAGCATGGAAGCCAGCCACAGGCCCACAAGCACCTTCATGGTGGTGTTCAGCTGACGCTGCAAAGCAGCGATGGTATCACCGGTCACAAGGCACTTGGCCTCGATGCCGGAGTCCTCCACCTGATGGGCAAATTCATCGGGGTCAACGCCCTCCTCAAGCTTTATCATCACAACAGAGATGTAGTCCCCGGGGTCCTTGTCCTGCCAGTCATCCTTCAGAACGCTGTTGGTGGCGCAGAGATTTCTCGCGGCCTCCATGCTCATAAATATGGTATCGTCCATGCCGGTGCCGCTGGGCTGAAGAATGCCCTCAATGTTGAACATCTTGCTCAGCACCATAAAGATCTCCACCCCGGCATAGCTGCTGTGGTTGCCGCCCAGGATCAGTTCCTTCTCCCCCAGCTGGGGGCTGATTCCGTCCTCCATGAATGCCGCCAGAATAAAGTCCGTTTCCGCATCGTAGCCCACAATGCGGGTTTCGCTTCCCTCTTCGCAGCAGGATTCATCCAGAGTCTGGGCGTAGAACTGGGGGGACATGGCGGCAATACCCTCAAGCTCCTTAGCCTGCTCCAGGACCTCTGCAGGCATATAGATATTTTCAGGCACAGCGGTGAACAGCAGGTCGTTGCCGCTAGTTCCCGCATCCTTGGGCAGCAGCACGGCATCAGCACCCAGACGCTCACGGCTCAGTTCCAGACCGGTGCTCATGGTCTGCAGAACGCCCATCACCATTACAAAAACCATGACGGTAAGCAGTGTAATGCTTATGGTAAGCACAGACTGCACGCGCCGTCTGGATATGTTTTTCCAAATCAACATCAGCATTGAAACTAATCCTCCTGATAAATATAATCGCAGGGGTTTTCCAGGCTTTCACAGCCCAGCAGATCTTTTATTTCGCGCATACTCATCTGCCGGATATCCTCCGCAGTAATCTCCGGCAGTGTCTCTCCAAGCTGCTTGTATGCCAGATATCTGGCCGCGGTCAGGCCAAGGTTTTTAGCCTGACGGGCAGTATCCGCGTCCACCCGGCAGTAATAAATATTTTCCTCCGTGGTGACGGAATTTGCGCAGCAGACCACATTTCTCAAAAGTTCCTCGTTTTGAACTGCCGCTCCTCCCACAACGGTGATTGATAAAAGCTCATCGCCGTTGAGATATTCTTCCATCCCGTCACTGACAAGGATACGGCGAAGGGCCTTTGTGTACTTCAGGTTTTCAAGCTCCAGCTGTTCAACGATGGCTTTCCCGTCCTGATTCATGCCTTTTGCGGAAACCACTTTTTCAAAAACATTGATCTTAAGCTCAATGGAGGGGTTAACATCAATGTCTATCGCTGCCGCCGGCAGCTTGTACAGCCCCAGGCCGGTGAAAGCGAGCACCAGCACGGCAAAAGTGCTTATCAGTCTTGCGCGCCTGCGTCTGACTCTTGAAACATCCCGCCCATAGTCAAAGCTTTTTTCCCGAAGGCAGGCTTTGGTATGGCGTATTGTTTTTTCATCCGCATGGATCTGATCAAAAGCGGCTTTGATTCTGTTTTCCATATCATACCTCCCTCAGCGATTCTTTCAAGAGCCCTCTGGCTTTATGCAGAAGCGTATATACTGTGTTGGTATTCTTTCCCAACAGCTTTGATATTTCCGGGGCGGTGTAGCCCTCATAATAATGCAGATAGACAACTTCCCTGTATTTCTTCGGCAGCGCAAGCACAGCCTCCATGACCTCGCTGTGCTCTGTCGAAAACTCGGTGCAGCGGTCTGCTATCTCGTCCATGGAAACCGTATGGCTGCGGAAAAAGCTTTTAAGAAGATCCTTACAGGCATTTATCGTCACACGGATAAGCCATGCTTTTTCATGCTC
>CAZYTE010000106.1:0-5490 GCA_964649425.1 uncultured Oscillospiraceae bacterium | reverse complement strand
GCCGCTGAGCATTCCCGGCATCCTGAACGGCGTCACCATGGTGCTCATCCCCTCCATCAGCACCTTCTACATTTCTCAGAAGCTTGGTAACGGCAAGTTCTACCTGATCGGTGACGCTATTGAGGGCCAGTATGTTGCCAACAACCTGCATTTTGCCGCAGCCATTGCCTTTATCATGATGGTGGTTCTCCTTGCCTGCATGGCATTGATGCAGAGATACGCCAACAAGCGTACTGTTGTCTGAGGGAGGTAAGAGAACATGAAACCTATGGCAAAAATCTATACCGCCCTTATAATGCTCTTCCTTTTCGCTCCCATCCTTATACTCATTGTATTCTCTTTCAATGAGGCAAAGAGCCTGTCAGTTTTCTCCGGCTTCAGTCTCAACTGGTATAAGGAACTGTTCAAGGATGCAGAAACCCTGAATGCTGTGAGGAACACGGCTATCCTTGCAGTCAGCGCGGCAGCAATCTCCACTGTTATGGGCACCGCCGCGGCTGTTGGCATGAACAGGCTGAGAAATAAGTATATCCGCACTGCCATGGACGGTGTGACCAACATCCCCATGGTAAACCCCGATATCATCACCGGTATCTCCCTGATGCTGATGTTCGTATTTGTGGGCCGGCTCTTCGGCGCCGCCACCAGCCTCAGCTTCTGGACGATGCTTATATCCCATATCACCTTCTGCCTGCCTTATGTAATTTTGCAGGTGCTGCCAAAGCTGCAGCAGATGGACAAGTCGCTGGCCGAAGCCGCCATGGATCTGGGCTGCACTCCCCTGCGTGCCTTTTTCAAGGTTGAACTGCCTGAAATCATGCCCGGCATCATCACCGGTATGATCATGGCATTCACTCTGTCGCTTGATGACTTTGTCATCAGTTACTTCACCACAGGCAACGGCTTTGAAACCCTTCCCATCCGCATATACAACATGACCAAGAAGACCGTTACGCCCAAGATGTACGCTCTGGCTACTATAATCTTCTTCGTCATTCTGGCTCTGCTCATACTCACCAATCTGGTGGATAATGACGGGGTGAAGGCAGCTCCCATTAAGGAGCGCAAGGCAAGCTCCAAAACCCGCCGCATTGTGGGCGGAGTTATCTCCGGCGTTCTCAGTGTTGCCATCATTGCTGTTGTGATCTTCAGCGGCAGCCAGACCGAGGTTTTGAATGTCTATAACTGGGGCGAGTATATCTCCGATGGTTCTGATGACTCTCTAGACACAATAAAGGCCTTTGAAAAGTGGTATGAGGATACCTATGGCAAGAAAGTCAAGGTCAATTACAGCACATATGCCAGCAATGAGGACATGTATGCCAAGCTCTCCAGCGGAGCCGTCAGCTTTGATGTGGTCATTCCCTCTGACTACATGATAGCCCGCATGGCCAGTGAAGGCATGCTGCTGCCTTTAAACTATGATAATATTCCCAATTATCAGTACATCAATGATGGCTTCCACGGTCTGTACTATGATCCTGAGGACAAGTACACTGTTCCCTATACCTATGGCGTGGTCGGAATCATGTACAACGCCAATGTGGTTGATGAAGCGGATGCACACGGCTGGGATCTGCTGTGGAACGAGAAGTACGCCGGCAACATTCTGCAGTTCAACAACTCCCGTGACGCTTTTGCTACCGCTCAGTACAAGCTGGGTCTGGATGTGAACAGCACCGACCACGCCCTTTGGGACCGTGCATTGGAAGAACTGATGACCCAGCGTCCTCTGGTCAAGAGCTATGTTATGGACGAGATTTATAATATGATGGAATCCGGCGAGGCTGCCATTGCAGCATACTATGCAGGCGATTACTTCACCATGCTGGACGCTCAGGCCGAAAGCGTTGATCTGCAGTTCTATTATCCCGAATCCACCAATTACTTTGTTGACGCAATGTGCATCCCCTCCTGCTGCCAAAACAAGGAGCTTGCTGAGATATTTATAAACTACATGCTCAGCGAAGAGCCTGCCATTGCAAACGCAGAATACATTTTCTATTCCTGTCCCAACAGCCTTGTCTACGAAAATGAGGAATACATTGACTATGTGGGCGAGGAAGCAATGGAGATATTGTATCCAGATATGAGCAATTTCAGCGAGCTGTATAACCACAATGCCTACCGCAATCTGGATACAGAAACCCTTGCTTACATCACCACCCTTTGGGAATCCCTGAAAATAAGTTGACATAATTTGATTTACATAACCGCTTCGCAAATGCGAAGCGGTTATTTTTTTCTTTCCGGGGCAAGATAGCAGTATCTCATCCGAAAGGCTGGATATTAATTTGAAGCGATTGGGAAAACAGACTGTATTCTTCGCAAAGCCACCTATTATAATCTCCCACGCCGCGGTAGTTGGCAAAAAGGAGGGCGAAGGGCCCTTAAAAGAGTGCTTTGACTATATCTCTGAGGATTCCTACTTCGGTCAGAGCACATGGGAGAAAGCTGAAACACAAATGCTGAAGCAAAGCTTTGAGCTGGCCTGCGGTAAGGCCGGCATACAAAGCAGTGCTCTTGATTACATTCTTTCCGGCGATTTGCTGAACCAGTGTGTCAGCTCAGCCTTTGCCATGAAAGACACAAGGGTACCATATTTCGGTCTCTACGGCGCCTGCTCAACGATGGCTGAATCCCTTTCTCTGGCTGCAATGCTGATTGACGGCGGCTTTGCAACCACCGTCTGCGCCGCAACCGGTTCACACTTCTGCTCTGCAGAGCGTCAATACCGCTTCCCTCTTGAGTATGGCGGGCAGAGAACTCCCACTTCACAATGGACTGTTACCGGTGCAGGCACCCTGATTCTGTCCAATCAGGGTAAAGGTCCTGAAGTGACCCATGTAACAACCGGATACATTCTGGATGCCGGCATAAACGATGCCAACAACATGGGTGCCGCCATGGCACCTGCCGCCTACGAGACTCTGAAAGCCCATTTTGCAGATACCGGCAGATGCCCTGAATACTATGATGCTATTTTCACCGGTGACCTTGGAGCTATAGGCCACGACATTCTGCAGGCACTTTTCAGGAATGACGGCGTTGAACTGGGTATACGATACATGGACTGCGGGGTTCTGATGTTTGACCTGCTGACGCAGGATGTGCACGCCGGCGGCTCCGGCTGCGGCTGCTGCGCTTCTGTACTTGCGGGACACATTTTATCGGCAATGGAGCGCGGCGTATGGAAAAAAGTTCTGGTAGCTGCAACAGGTGCACTCATGTCACCCGTCAGCACTCAACAGGGCTGTACTATCCCCGGAATCAGCCATGCAGTTTCAATCGAAATTGGAGAATAATATGTTGCTTGAATATATTAAAGCCTTCGCCATTGGCGGAATACTGTGTGTTATAGGTCAATGCCTTATCGATTTCACAAAGCTTACGCCCGCAAGGATTCTCACAAGCTATGTAGTCGCCGGTGTAATTTTGGGCGCTCTTGGAATTTATCAGCCTCTGGTGGATTTTGCGGGTGCAGGGGCCAGTGTTCCTCTCACAGGCTTCGGAAATCTGATTGCTCAGGGCATGAAGAAAGCCATAAGTGAGCAGGGATTTCTCGGCATTTTTACCGGCGGCTTTACCGCTGCTGCGGCGGGTATTTGTGCAGCCGTTTTCTTCGGCATCTTAATTGCGCTGATCTTTAAAAGCCGAGATAAAAATAACTGAGCGTGTAAAGCACGCTCAGTTTACATAATTCATTAAAGCAGTTTTTATGTAACTTATATATTGAGAATTGCAGCTGCCGCAGAACCGGGCATGGTGGAACCGTCTCCCACCCTTAATACAGCGTACAGTCCAAGCTTTTCGCCCTCTTCTTTCAGAAGCCTTTCAAGCACCGGGCGGTAATTTCTTCCCCGCTGAACCAGAGAACCCTCAGCGCAAACGCAGAAAGGCTTGTCAGCATCACTGCCCTCCCCTGTCAGCAGCATGATGGCCAGAAGATTTGTACACATGCAGCGTGCCGAGCGTTCAAAGATGTCCTTTGCAAGCTCGACCGCAAATTCTTCGTCCTCTGCACTGCCGCAAAGCTCAGACAGGTTTTCTCTGCAGCTCCATTCATCAAGCTTGCCTGCATCAATTCTGCCAAGAGCCAGGGCCTTGCTTTTCCCCTCATCAGACAGCAGCCCCTCATTGGCAGCAGCCTTGTACATCAGGCGGAAAAGCTCTCCCAGATATGCACCGGCTGTTTTCTTTTCAAAATGCTTTGAGCCCGGATTATTGCTGTTTTTGTCCAGTTCAGCGTCAAAATCACCCTTGGGAATGCCGTCATACATACCGGATTCCAGATTCACAAGTATACTTTTATCCTCGTCTCTGCCCAGTTTTTTAATTCTCTTCAAAGGCAGAGAGCAGCAGGTGTTGGTACCGGTACCGCTTACCTGTCCGGCAAAGCCGCTGTAAGCATTCTTATCCAGAGCAGAAGCACCGCCAAGCAAAACCGCAACAGTATCGTTGAGGATAACGACCTTTTTACCAAGAACTCCGCGTTTCTCCAGTTCTGCCGCCAGAGAAGCGCCAACCAGCTTGCCTGCGGAGTTTGAAATAACAACTTCCTTATCAATGCAGTTTACTTTGCCGTCAATTTCCGGGGTGATATCCGCAGAATATGAAAAACAGAAGCCTATTTTATCCGTCTTATCCATAAACGGCATGATATTATCCGCAACAAAGGAAATGAACTCATCCCAGTCGGCAGGCCTGTCAATTCCGGGCATCCTGCACTTTGAGCTGCCTTCAAGACTATATGTACCGTTTTCAAAGCGCAGAAGAGCGCAGCGGAAATTAGTCCCGCCCGCATCTATGACGACTGCGGCTTCTCCCTCGGCAATGGTGGCCTCATTGCTCAGATATGCCGGTATCATTGGCATGGAGCTTTTGTCGCCTCTCAGGCCCCGCTCCATATCTTCCTTCATCTTTTCCGCTTCCTGAGAAGGCACAACGAGACTTGCGCTCATACAGTGCTTATCAAGAAACTTCTTTAAGCTTTCGTTCATGCTCAACTCTCCTAAAAAACCGGCAGGTGTTCCTGCCGGTTTTTAATTGATAAAATTACTTATTCAGAGATTCGACAATTCCGCCCGCAAGACCTGCAAGACCCTGAATTTCGCTGGGAATGATGATCTTGGTAGCCTGTCCGTCAGCGGCGGCACTGAATGCCTCCAGAGCCTTGATGCGGATAACCGCATCCGTGGGGCAGGATTCATTGATAAGGCGGATGCCCTCTGCCGTAGCAGTCTGAACCTTCAAAATAGCCTCGGCCTGACCCTCTGCCTCAAGGATCTGCTGCTGCTTCTTTGCGTCAGCACGGAGAATTGCAGCCTCCTTTTCGCCCTCAGCCTCAAGGATTGCTGCAGTCTTTTCGCCCTCGGCGCGGAGAATTGCCTCACGGCGCTCACGCTCAGCCTTCATCTGCTTCTCCATTGCATTCTGGATCTCTCTGGGAGGCAGAATGTTCTTCAGCTCAACGCGGTTGACCTTGATGCC
>CAZYTE010000105.1:0-5558 GCA_964649425.1 uncultured Oscillospiraceae bacterium | reverse complement strand
GCCGTTGTCGGAAACGGTGATGGTGCGGTTTTCCTCATCCAGCACGATATCGATCCTGAACTGGTCGCGGTTCAGGCCAACCTTGTCATCAGTGAGAGACAGGTAGCACAGCTTGTCGATAGCGTCAGATGCGTTGGAGATGATTTCGCGCAGGAAAATCTCCTTGTTGGTGTAAATAGAGTTGATCATCAGATCGAGTAATCTCTTGGACTCTGCCTTGAATTGTTTCTTTGCCATTTTGCTTGAATAACCTCCATGTTAAGAATATATCATTAACAATAGATTATAACACAAATTACCATAAATTCAACATATCGAAAGCTGTTAATACCTTAATATTTTATAAACAAACCCCTCGTTGACAACAGCACACCCGGCTGTTGAAATATTCACCATGTGGAAATGCCAATAAACACACAGCAGATGTAATATATCATACCGCGGGGCGGGCCTTTCTCCCCTGCGCCCCCGCTGCCTTCAATGTTTCGATCTACATCTAAGTTCTTGACACTTTCTATCATAAGTGTTAAATTATCATACACACGCCGGTGTGGTGGAATGGTAGACACCAGGGACTTAAAATCCCTTGCTGTTTTACAGCGTACCGGTTCGAGTCCGGTCACCGGCACCAAAAGACCTGATGCCCCTTGATGGGGCATCAGGTCTTTGCTGTCTATGCCTAAAACTGATATCTGGAGAGAAATACATGGATGTTTTCGGTCAACCAATATGGGTGGTATTACTGGTCTGCTTTGGTGTTTTCTGTGCGTCTTTTATGGATTCCATTGCCGGTGGCGGCGGCATTATTTCACTGCCCACCTATCTTCTTGCGGGACTGCCTGCCCACATTGCTTTGGGTACCAACAAGCTTTCTTCCTGCATTGGCACCGTGGCCTCCACAGTGCGCTATATAAAAAATGGATATGTGGATTGGCTTCTGGCTGTTCCCTCCATTGCACTTGCTTTGATCGGAGCCCATTTTGGCACAAGGCTGCAGCTTGCGGTGGACGAGCAATATCTGAAGCTTATGTTGCTTTTTGTGCTGCCTGTGATTGCGGTGATCCTTTTGAGAAAAAAAGAGCTGCCGGAGGAGCGGGAACCCATAAACAAATGGCTGCGCAGCGCGATTGTATGGAGCAGCTCCTTGATCATCGGGCTTTATGACGGCTTTTACGGCCCCGGAACCGGAACCTTTCTTTTGCTGTCTTACTGCTATCTTGCAAAAATGGATGTGCGCACAGCCTCCGGCAACGTAAAACTGGTGAATCTTTCCTCCAATCTGGGTGCCCTGCTCACCTCTCTGCTTGCCGGCAAGGTGCTGATCCCTCTCGGCCTCACCGCCGCAGTCTTTGCCATTGCCGGGCAGTATATCGGTGCAGGTCTGGCACTGAAAAACGGCTCTAAAATCGTTCGTCCGTTCATTTTTGTTGTAATTTTTCTGTTGATCGCAGATGTTCTTTTAGAGCTTTTCAGTATTGCGTAAAAAAGCCACTTTCAGGAAACAAACCTGAAAGTGGCTTTTCTTCTATTTTACTGCACTCCTGGATTTGCGGTAGACCACATACAAATATGCCATATGGATCACAGTAAAGACCACGACGGGGATATAACTCTGCTTAATACCCAGACCGAAGCCCACTACAATATCGTACAGATGCAAAACTGCAGGGATAGCAAAAATCACAAGGCCATCCTTCTTGATATTTACAGGGGACATCTTCTTCCAGTACTTTGCCATCAGGACAATTGCAACAGCGAAGTTGACAATCAGAGCAATCAGCTCATACCAGAACTTAAAGGTGCTGCTATCAGAGTAGACGGGCTTGACCAGAAGAAGTGCGGTGGGAACCAGCGCAACGATCAGCAGCGCAGCGGAAACGAAGGGGTAGGCGATGCCTATCCATTCTTTTTGCTTCTTCTCGTACAGGTGTCTGCCCAGCAGCATCATGCCGGCGTAAAGGCCGGTCATATAGAACCAGCTGGAGAAGTTGAAGAAGGGAATACCAAAGAATGTGGTGTCATAATAGATCTTCCAGTTCCAGTGTCCCTGTGCCAGGCCGTCGAACACATAGATGTCATTTACATAGACCGGGTCGATGGTCATGTCCTGAATGGTGGACAGGATACCTACGAAGAAGATTATGCTCCACTTGGGCATATTGGTGTACTCAAACAGCGTCATGGCCGAATACATGATAACTGATTCGATCAGCAGGATGCTCAGCGGGAGCAGGCCGAACATCATAAACCGTTCCTGAGAATACCAGTAATTGCCGCCAAGCACGCCCACATGCTCAAACAGGGCTGCTGCCAAAACGAAGCAGCACAATTCAAAGAGCTTTTGCTTGGGGCGGTCACTGTTCAGTGCGTGCCTCATGCACATCGCAAACAGTACGACGCTCATCACTTCCATGATGATCCATGTGACCGGTTGATTTCCAATCATCGTTAATCCATCCTTTCCTAGGTTGACAAAAATTTTTTACCCTGTTACAATAATGGGTGAGACAACTGTATCATCGCAACAACTGTTTGTCAATAAAGTCGGCCACGGACTACACAAAAGGGAGAGATGTGTCTTGTCAAAAAAAGCGAATCAGACAGAAATGGAGCGCCGAAACGCCCTCAGGCTTTCCAACGAAGAGTCCAATCGCTTAACACGGGAGTGCATTGAATCCGCACTTATCCTTTTAATGAAGGAAAATGAATTTCAGTCAATATCCATCACAGATATTATCCGCAAGGCCGGTGTCTCCCGTTCTGCATATTACAGGAACTATAATTCCAAGGAAGATATTCTGACCAATATCTTCAACCGGGCAGCAGAGGCCATTGTCAATGCGCTGTCCACAGAATTGATCTCGCGGAACATGGTCAACAGTTACCGCATCCTGTTTGAGAAAGTTCAGGAAAGCAAAGACCTTTTTGCGATCATCCGGATGGCCGGTATGTCAGATGATTTTCAGGCAGCCGTAAACGAAAAATACCTTCAGGCAATCGATGCAGATTCGTCCGAGTCATATTACAGGGTGCTGTCGTGGATCGGTTCAATTTTCAACATCATATTTGGCTGGCTGCAGCGTGAGGATCCGGAAACTCCCGAGCAGATGGCACATATTTGCAGCCGGTTCCTGAGCGAAGAGGAGTGGAGCATCGGATCAGGAATCAAATGGAGCACAGGCATTAATGAAACATCTGTTTTATAAAATGCAGGTCAAAAATTCAATTGTGTAAAGGGTGAGGTTCAGTATGTTTGTTTTTTTCAGGAAACCAAAGTTAAAAGAGGGCATTGCAGCAGGCACATTTGAATGCAAAAGAGAGGGCTTGACTATCCGTGGAACAGAATACCGCCCTGAAGGGGACGGCCTGCCCATTGCCATTGTGTGCCACGGATTCATGGCATGGCAGGATACGGTCAGACACTATGCCATTATGCTGGCGGAGATGGGATACGCAGCATATACTTTTGACTTTAACGGCGGCTCAGTCATGAGAAGCAGAAGTGACGGCAAGACCACCGATATGTCTGTGCTGACTGAGGTAAAGGATCTGGAGGCAGTCATCGACCATCTGCGGACTCTTCCCTATGTCAACAAGGACAGGATCTTCCTTATGGGCTGCAGCCAGGGCGGTTTCGTTTCCGCGCTGGTTTCCGCAAAAAACAAATATCCCATTGAGAAGCTATGCCTGTTCTATCCTGCGCTGTGTATTCCCGATGATGTTAGGGCAGGCCGGATGATGTCCACAAAGTTTGACCCGGACAATGTGCCGGAAACCCTGCGCTGCGGCCCCATGAAGGTGGGAAAATGCTATGCAACGGATGTTATGCATATGGATGCCTTTGAGGAGATCAAAGCATATACCGGGAAGGTCTGCATCGTACACGGAACCGCAGACAAGATCGTGGATTTTGCTTACTCTAAACGCGCAGCGGAAGTTTACAAAAGCACTGCGCCGGAAACGGCAAGCGGGGATATGAGAGTCAGCCTTCATATTATCGACGGCGGCGCCCACATGTTTTCCAAAAAGCATGATGTAGCCGCAATGGAAAAGCTAAAAGATTTTGCTCATCTGGTGTAAAACAATCACAAACGAGGTGTATGCTGTGAATCCTATTATTATTGACCGTGAGAAGTGCATTGGCTGCGGGCTCTGTGTAAACGACTGTCCAAACGCGCATCTTGATCTTGAAAACAACAAGGCGAAAGCTTCTGAAAGCGCTTGTATTGAGTGCGGCCACTGCTTTGCCGTCTGCCCGGTGAACGCAATAAAAATGGCAGGCTATGATTGTGTGGAAGAGCCTGTTACTCCGATGGCTGAGTTTGACAGCGATAAGCTTCTGTCTGCCATGAAGAGCAGAAGATCCATCCGCCATTTCACAGCGCAGAGCGTGGAAGAAGATAAGCTGGAAAAGATACTGGAAGCAGGGCGCTACTGTCCCACAGGCGGAAACTCACAGAATGTTGCTTTCACCATTCTGGGCAGCAAGCAAAGCGAGGCAGAGGCTATTTGTGTCGGGCTGTTCCGCAAGGGAAAAAAGCTGGGGGCTCCTTTTATAGATTTTTTGAAGCGGATCAGCATTTCGGATAATTTCTTTTTCAAGGGCGCTCCTCTGGTAATTGTCGTATCGAGCAAGAGCGACATCAATGCCGGCCTCGCAAGCTCCTACATGGAACTTATGGCAAACAGTCTGGGGCTGGGTGTGCTTTACAGCGGATTCTTTGTAATCTGCACGAAATTGAGCAAAAAGCTCAGAAAGCTGCTTCAACTCCCCAAGGATCATAAGGTTGTCTCATGTCTGGTCATCGGCTACCCGGACATAAAGTATCAGAGAATTGCGCCGCGCAAGGAAGTGCAGGCGAAGGTTTTGTAAGTATACAAAACCATATGTGCCGTTTCACATTTGCGCAGTGTCCTCGCCCTGAAAACTCCGTTAAACAAAATAATCCGAACCGGATCTTCCCAACGGGAGACCGATTCGGATTATTTGTTTTTACTGAAGTATTTTCTTCCGGGCTTAGCTCAGACCAGATTACGCACATTCAAGGCTCGGATAGCGTTTAAAACAGCAATGATCATAACGCCCACATCCGCGAAAATCGCAAGCCACATATTTACGATGCCAAGCGCACTTAACGCCAGACAGGCAAATTTAATCACAAGTGCAAAAGCGATATTCTGCTTTACAATACCAATGCACTTTCTGGAAATCTTAATGGCTTTTGCAATCTGCATGGGCTCATCATCCATCAGCACCACATCGGCAGCTTCAATGGCCGCATCGGAACCCATTGCGCCCATGGCGATACCAATGTCCGCACGGGTCAGAACAGGGGCATCGTTGATGCCGTCACCAACGAAAGCAACTACTTCCTTCTCCTTCTTTCCGGCAAGGATCTCTTCGACTTTGGATACCTTGTCGCCGGGAAGCAGATCGCTGTAAACCTCGTCAATGCCCAGGCTGGCGGCAACCTGATCCGCGACACGTTTGATATCGCCGGTCAGCATGATGGTCTTTTTCACGCCCGCCTTTTTCAGTTCCGAAATGGCCTTGCCGG
>CAZYTE010000104.1:0-5583 GCA_964649425.1 uncultured Oscillospiraceae bacterium | reverse complement strand
GTATGGGCGGAAATCCGCCCGATAAAAACCGATGCGGGTTCAACTCCCGTTGGACGAATCTAAGGAGCCAAAAGATGCAAAGAGCAGCCTGCAAAAAGTACATATTTTTGCTGCTGTTTGCAGTGGCGGTATTTATCAGACTGTACCGGTTTGGCTCCATACCGGGCGGCCTGAACCAGGACGAGGCATTTGCTGCCTATGACGCATGGAGCATCATGACCGCCGGAGTGGACAGCGCAGGCTACCGCTTCCCTGTCTATCTGACTGCCTGGGGCAGCGGCATGAATGCACTGGAAACATATCTGATGATCCCTTTGTTTGCTGTTTTTGGTATGGATGAGTGGGTGATCCGCCTGCCGCAGCTGCTTGTTGGGATTCTAAGCGTGATAACAGCTTACTTCCTGGGCAAAAGAATGGCCGGGGAAAAAATGGGGCTGTGCTTTATGGCTCTGCTTGCCATATGCCCCTGGCATATTATGCTCAGCCGCTGGGCGCTGGAGTCAAATCTTGCACCCGGGTTTATACTGTTTGGAATGTACTTTTTCGCAAGGGCCCTGGAGGACAGCCGCTTCATGCTGCTGTCGGCCCTGATGTATGGACTGTCCCTTTACTGCTATGCGACCATCTGGCCGGTTGTTCCGCTGCTTATACTGCTGCAGCTGATCTGTGCCCGCAAAAAGCTGCGTCTTGACAAATGGAATGTATTGTCCGCCGTAATTCTTGCCCTGCTGGCTCTGCCGCTGCTGCTGTTTTTAGCGGTAAACAATGGATATATTGAGGAAATATGCCTGCCGTTTATGTCCATTCCAAAGCTTTTGGTGATGCGCAGCGGCGAAATCAGTCTGCAGAATATACCCGAAAATCTGAAAAGATTATGGCAGATACTGCTGAATCAGGCAGATGGTATCTACTGGAACAGCGGTGGAGCATTTGGAACAATATATAAGTTTTCGCTTCCGTTTTGTCTGCTGGGGACGGTATTGGCAGTATACCGCCTGATCAGAAAGCAGTCATCGGTTCTTGACAGCTTCATGCTGATTCAGCTGTTTGCGGCCATATTGCTGGCAGCGCTGGTCAGCGTAAATATAAACAGAGTGAATATAATATTTATTCCACTGGTTTATTTCACGGCTCTGGGAATACTGTTTGTCTGTGATATGCTGGGAAAACCCGCAAAGCTTGCGCTGATAGCTGTCTACGCTCTGATGTTTGCAGGCTTTGGCACATATTACTTCGGCCAGTTTCCCCAAACTGTCCAATACTACTTTAACGACGGGCTGAAGGAGGCTTTGGAGGTAGTGGAGAACAGGGAGGGAACGGTATATCTGGACGAGGATATTTACCACTCTCAGGTACTGTTTTACACTAAAACCAGCCAAAAGGAATTTGCAGAGACGGTACAGTACAGACGATATCCGGCAGCCTACCTCAGCGCAAAGTCATTTGGAAGGTATGTGTTTGATGTGGATTCTCAGAAGCCCGATGAGGAGGGGTATTATATTCTCAAAAAATATGAGGACGCGCTTGCCCTGCAGCAGGCGGGCTTCACTTTGGAAAACTATGGATATATTACTTTAGCATATAAATAGAAGGAGATATAATGGAAATTTACAAAAAAGAATTTCAGCTCGGCGAAAGGCTGAGCACTGCGGAATTGTTCTGGATGCTGCAGGAGGTGTCCACCGAGCACTGTCAGATTATGGGTTTCGGCATGGACCTGATGGGGCCCAAGGGGCTCATTTGGGTGGTAGCCCGGCATAAGCTGGAGGTAAAACGCTACCCGCAGAGTAATGAGCGGGTGCGCATTGAAACCTGGCCCGCCCCCGCCCGCCACGGACTTTTTCCCAGACACTATGAGATGTACGGTGCCGATGGTGAGCTTCTGCTCAGCGCAAGTGCTTTGTGGACTCTGGTAGACATCAATACCCGCAGAATGATAAAGCCCGAGAGCTACGGCATCGAAGTTCCAGGCTTCCTCACCGGCCGGGAGCAGGGCAACCCAAAGTCTCCCGAGAAGCTCCCTCAGGACAGGGTGGTGGAGTTTGTTGTACCTCAGGAATATCTGGATAACAACGGCCACATGAACAACACCAAGTACTATCAGCTTTCCGAGGAGAGCATCGGCGATGCAATAAAGGGCAAGACCCTGAGCCGAATTGCCACCGAGTATGCGTCTGAAGCTCTGCTTGGCGACAAGCTGAAAATCAGCATAGGTCAGAACGGTGACAGCTACTATGTCACCGGAGAGACCGATCAGCCCATATTCAAAATGTTTCTTGAATATAAATAAAAAGGCAGGTACTTTTGTACCTGCCTTTTTCAGCTTGTCAAAAAAGTCTGATAAGACTTTTTTGACCGCTTCAATCTCCACATTTTTCGCAAAAGCGTGATATTGCGAAAAATCTCGCTTCGCTCGGCAAACGCCTGATATATATCCGGCTTTTTGCTGGAGTTTATTGGAACGCGAGGCGGGTCTTAACCCCTCGCGCACCCCCCGCTGTGCCATTTCCGGCAGGCGGATCCCTGGTTTTTTGACAGTCTCAAGGCAGGTACTTTTGTACCTGCCTTTTTGCTGTATAATTATGCCTTTACACAGTCAAACTCGTCTTCAACTTCCGCGCTGTTTTTAGTGCAGAGGCTGACGATCACGATAACTGCGGAGGATAGGATGAAAGCGGGCAGCAGCTCGTAAACTGCGAAGATTCCGCCCAGCTTGCTGATGAAGAAGTTCCAGATGAATACAGTGGCGCCGCCGGTGACCATGCCGGCAATTGCCGCGGGATAAGTGGTGCGCTTCCAGAACAGGGAGAAAATCATCAGCGGACCGAAGGTGGCGCCCAGACCCGCCCATGCAAAGTCAACAATGGTGAAAATAACAGAGCCGCCCTTGGTTGCCACGATCACAGCGAAAATGGTTATAAGCACAAGGATAACGCGGGTAACTGCCATGACCTGTTTATCGCTGGCGTCCTTCCTGATAATGCCCTTGAAAATATTCTTGGAGATCGCGGATGCTGATATGAGCATGTAGGAATCAGCAGAGCTGATGGAAGCGGCCAGAATACCGGCGCACACAAGACCCGCCAGAATAGCCGGCAGAAGAGAGGTGGACATGAGGATAAAGATATTTTCGGTGCTGCCGCTGCCGTATTCCAGATAGGTGGTGGGGAAGAGCACGCGGCCGACGATGCCGATGAAAATAGCGGCAGACAGGGAAATAACGACCCAGATGGTTGCTACGCGGCGGGAGAGCTTGAGCTCCTTTTCGTCACGGATGGCCATAAAACGCAGCAGAACCTGGGGCATGCCGAAGTAACCGAGACCCCATGCAAGGCCGGAGATAATGGTGATTCCGCCGTAGCTCTGGGCGGCACCGAAAACTACTTTGCCGTTTTCGATCTGATCGGTGGGGTTTGCGGAAGTAAGCAGGCTGAGAAAACCGGGGATCTCCTGTGCGTTCGCAATGACAGCACCAATGCCGCCGGCGTGGGCAACGCCGATGAACATGGTGGTAACAAGGGCTATTATCATGATGATAGCCTGCATAAAGTCGGAAATGCTTTCAGCCAGAAAACCGCCAAGGAAGGTGTATACAAGGACAAAAACAGCGGATACGACGACCATGGACGCATAGCTTGTGCCGAAGAGCTGGGAGAACAGCTTGCCGCAGGCCATGAGAGTGCTGCCGGCATAGGGGGTGAAGAAAACAATGATGAGGATGGATGCTATGGTCATCAGCACATTGTTCTTCTCGTGGAAACGGTTGGAGAAAAACTCCGGCAGGGTAACGGCCTGAACCTTCTCGCTGTAAACACGCAGCCGGCGGGAGACGATGAGCCAGTTAAAGTATGTACCCAGAGCAAGACCGATGGCGGTCCAGCCTGCGGATGCAAGGCCGCTCCAGTAAGCCAGACCCGGCAGACCCATCAGCAGCCAGCCGCTCATGTCGCTGGCTTCCGCGCTCATTGCGGAGACCCAAGGACCCAGACTGCGGCCGCCAAGGAAGTAGTTATCGGAGTTTTTGTTTGCGCGCTTGGCGTACAGGGAACCGACGATGATGACGGCGGCCATGTAAACTATCATGGAAATTAAGTACTGGATCTTCATGGTTTTTGCCTCCTGAATTTGGTATGACTGGATTATAAAGTATTGAATACAAAACTCAAGGCGGAAAAGCTACAAAGCCACTTGAAAAATCGGAAAATTTAATTATAATGTTAATAAAACTTATTAAGCTCATAATAAAATGAAAAAAATTCATAATAGAGGTGCGGAAGATGGGTTTGACAAGGTATGAGATGCTGATGGCGGTGGTGGAAGAGGGCAGCCTGACAAAGGCCGCTAAAAAAATGGGCTGCACCCAGTCTGCAGTCAGTCACAGTCTGGATAATATAGAAGAAGAGCTGGGCTTTCATATACTTAAAAGAGGCCGGGGCGCTGTGCGGCTTACTGCCGAGGGGGAGCGGCTTTTGCCTGCGGTGAGAAATCTTCTCAGCAGTGCGGAGCACCTATACCAGCTGGCCTCCTCCATCCGTGGGCTGGATGCAGGTACAGTGCGAATAGGAACCTTTACCTCGGTTGCGGTACACTGGCTGCCGGGGGTGCTTAAAGAGTTTCAGACCGACTACCCCAATGTGGAGATCAGCCTTCTCAACGGCGACTATCACGATGTGGAGCAGTGGCTCAGCGATGGCAGCATTGACATCGGTTTTGTAAATGTACCCTGTGCTCTGGGCTGCGAGTGCGTGACTCTGGCACAGGACAGGATGCTGGCAGTTCTGCCCAAAGACAGCCCTTACGGAAGCTATCGCCGCTTTCCCCTGACCGAGTGCGAAAATGTGCCTTTTATAAGTCTGCTTGAGAGCTCAGACCATGATGCCAGAAGAGCTTTGGATGCTGCAGGCGTCAAGCCCAATGTGCGCTTTTATACCAAGGACGACTATGCCATCATGGCAATGGTGGAGCAGGGCCTGGGTATGAGCATTATGCCGGAGCTTCTGCTGAAAGGCCGCAGCAGCAATCTGCTGACCCTGCCTTTGCAGCCTGACTATAAGCGAACCATCGGCATGGCCATCGCGGCCGGCGACAAGGCAGGCCCGGCCACCAGAAAATTTGCCGATTATGTGCTGCGCTATGTTGTGAAAAGCGAACAGCTATGATGAAAATAAACAGAGAATGGTATTTTGGAAGCATTTTCTTGTAGCACTTGGTAAATTGACATTGAATTGCTCATAGGTTAAAATAAACAAAACCAGTTCCACAGCCGCAGTGCGGCAGAACGGAGGTATCTTATGTATAAGGTAGTAACCAAGAAATTTTTGAATGAGGCCAAGACCATCTGCCTCTTTGAGATCGAAGCACCCCTCATTGCCCGCAAGGCTCTGGCAGGCCAATTCGTTATTTTCAGACTTTCCGAGGAGGGTGAGCGCGTTCCCGTCTCCGTTGCCGGTTGGGACAGAGAGAAGGGCACCGTTTCCGTCATGGTTCAGGCCGCTGGCCGCACCACCAAGCTGCTCCACTCCCTTGAGGAGGGCGGCTATGTTATGGATATCGTGGGGCCTCTGGGCAAGGCCACCGAGATGG
>CAZYTE010000103.1:0-5672 GCA_964649425.1 uncultured Oscillospiraceae bacterium | reverse complement strand
GAACAAGCCGAAAAAAGCGGATATAATACAATCACAAAAGAAAAACAAGGAGGATTGCAAAATGTCTGCATTGAATATTGATAAGAACAACTTCGAGGCTGAGGTAATGAATTCCGACAAGCCCGTCCTGCTGGATTTCTGGGCCCCCTGGTGCGGCCCCTGCCGTATGGTGGTTCCCATTGTGGAGGAGATCGCCGATGAGCGTTCCGACATTAAGGTGGGCAAGATCAATGTGGACGAAGAGCTTGAGCTGGCAAGGCAGTTCAATGTTATGAGCATCCCCACCCTGATCGTCATCAGGGACGGCAAGGAAGTCAACAGAGCCATGGGCGCAAGACCCAAGAGTGCGATTCTGGAGCTTCTCTGATTTTTCTCTCCTTTCTCTTTAAAAACACAAGGCCCTCCGCTGTTTTCTGCAGCGGAGGGCCTTGTGCTTCTTATGTTCGGAATTAATTATCTTTTGCTCTTTCTTGCGCTGTGGTCAGCAGCGATCCTTGCGCTCCATTTGGCATTGACAGGCTCCCGGTGCTGTACGGATGATACCACATCGCTGACCGCGTTGAAGCAGAGCTCCAGACCCTCATCGTCCGGGTTGAAGTTTACCGCTCTGTCATGGCTGATGCCGATGCTGCCCGCGGTCTCGACCGCGTCGATGTTCGCGCCCAGGAAGATAAACTCCCAGCCGTACTTTTCCTTCTCGTGCTCGATGAGCTTTCTGACCTGCTCCGCGGTGAAGCGGCGGCTGGTATTTTCCATGCCGTCGGTGGCGATGACCACGATGGTCTTTTCCGGAACATCCTCGGGGCGGGCATACCTGTGGATGTGGATGATGTGCTTAATGGTGTCTCCCACGGTGTCCAGCAGGGCGGTGCAGCCGCCGGTGACAAAGTCCTCAAGCTTCATCTCAGGAACCTTGTCCATATCCAGCCGGTCGTGGAGCCTGTGCTGACCGTCATTGAAAAGCACGGTGGTCACATAGGCCCTGCCCTCCTCCTGCTTCTGCTTTTTCAGCATGGAGTTGAAGCCGCCCACCACATCGGCCTCCGCGCCGTACATGGAACCGCTGCGGTCGAGAATGAATACCATTTCGGTAATGTTGTTTTTCATAGAATAAGCTCCTTTACTGTTTTGTAATTGCAGTATAGGAGCTTTTGCCTTCTGTATGGTCGCTTGCGGAGCGACATTTATCCAAGTATGCTCTGGTCGTGCTTGAACAGCAGCTCGTTGACCTCAAACAGGTCGTATATCCGCTCAAGAATACAGTATTCGATGATCACATCGAACAGAATACTGCGGGAAAGACTGTAGCCCGCCTTTTCCAGAAGCTCCTTTGTCTCCCTCAGGTTCAGCTCCAAAGCCATGGCCAGCGCCACAGCGGTGGTCTTCCTGGGGCGGTAGTTTACATCGTTTCGGATCTTGGAGAAGAGCTTGCGGTCAATGTTGGCCCTGTGGTAGCACTCCGGATCGGTCATGCCCTTTTCGTCGATTTTGCGCAGCAGCATCTGGGAGAAGCTCTCGTCCAGAGTGAAGCCGTCCTTCGGGTCAAAGGCAGGAGCAGCGCAGCTGTCATGGAGCTCTTTCTTTTTGGGGCGAACGGACGGCAGATTCAGCCTGCTCCGGTTTTTCTCCTTAGGCGCCGCGGGCGGGGGAGGGGCCTCCGGTATGGACGAAAAGCATGCCGTGTCCTCAAGGCTCCTCATGGCGCTGTGCCTGAAGTGCTCCAGGTCATCCAGCCGGCTCTGAGAGGGCATGAACTGGCTCATGTCATGGACCACCAGAGTTACATGGCAGTCCTCATTATTGATGAGGAAACGCCTTATCTCCCTCTTGGCAATATCCAGCACCAGATCCTTGGGAAAGCCCCGAAAGCCTGTGCCTATAAGGGGCAGAGCTATGCTTCGGGCCCGCAGATCTTCTGCCAGAGCAAGGCTGTTTTTGTAGCAGCAGCGAAGCTGCTCGATCTGCTCCGCTTCACCGGTGTACCAGGGCGCAGCAGTATGTATTATTCCGCCGCGGCCGAGCTTATAGCCCTTGGTCATCACGGCTCTGCCGGGCAAAATTGGCGCAAGATCTCTGCAGTTGAGGTCAAGTGCCGGACCCGCGGCCTGATGTATCTGGCGGTCAAGACCGCCGTCACCGCTGAGCCGCTCATCGGTGGGGTTTACGATCACATCGCAGTCCAGCTCCAGAATATCTCCGCGAACTATGCTGAAAGGCATTTTTTTCACCCTCTTTCGCCTGTATGATAGCACAATTGTTTCGGGGAATCAATTATACAGCTGAGCTATACTCTCAGCTCTCTCTGCAGCTTTCGCCCTGACATCATCCGGGGAAAGAATTTCGGCTTCTGGACCGAATCCAAAGACCCAAGCGAAAAACTGGGGACTGATGACCAACTCCAATGTGACGACAAAGTGATCTTCTCCATCCGGAATGAGCATAACATCAGGGCCGAATCGGTCAATAACAGCTCCGGCAAGATGATTTGTAAGCCTGAGCTTTACCTGCCTGCTCTCGCCGGTAAACATACCGAAAACCTTTTTGGTGTAGGCGGACATGTCGATTTCAGCAAATGCTTCTTTGCCCTCACGCTTGTTCTCGGTGATGGTAATGGTCAGCATCTTGTCAACACGATAGTGCTTGATGCGTGCTGCCTCAGCATCCCAGGCGAGCATATAGTAGTTCTCATCGTCCCATGTCAGGGCGAAAGGGCTAACCTCATACCAGTCACCGTTTTTACGGATCCGGCGCTGCTTGCTCACGGTGTATTCAAAATACTTGAATCGAATAACACGGTCCTGATTAATGGCATCAGAGATGCTGTCCACATTGTAATAGACGCTTTCATTCATGCTCTTTACACGGTTACGAACATAGACCTGACGCTCCAAAAGCTGGGCATCGTACACACTTGCCAGCGCCTCAATTTTGTTTATCAGGGCCATGGTTTTCTTCTGGGTAATGAATTTGGATGACTGGATGCTGTCCACCAGTAATTTCAGCTCAGGAGTTTCGAAGCTGCGCTGCCCGATATAATAATTGCCGCGGTTCTGCACAATGTCCAGGCCGTAAACCCGCAGCGCATCAAGGTCATCATAAAGACTCTTTCGCTCTGCCTTGATGTCATATCGGGCCAGCTCCTCAATGAGCTGAGCGATGGTAACCGGATGGTTTTCGTCACTGTTGCGAAGAAGGTAATCTTTTATTATAAGGAGCTTCAGTTTCTGATTTGCGGACTTTGCCATACAGCAGCCCTCCTGAGATTATTTATACAAATGCAGTATACCATATATACAGTACAATAAATAGTACTTTGAGAGAAAATGTTTTTGGCACTTGTACTGTTTATAGGACACCTCCGGAGATATACTTCAGTTACAAGGAAAAACCGAAAGAAACTAACAGGGGGGATAAAACTATGAACAAGCTGCACAGTGTATTAAGTATAGTAAAGGTGGGTCTTGACCTTTTGCTTGTGGTGTTGCTGGTGCTGTATCTCAAGGAGTACAGAGAGAATGCTCTGACCGAGATCGATGGCGCGAAGACACTTGATAAATCGATACAGCTGTAATATGCTGTAAATTAGATAAGCTTTTTTTGAAAGGTGGAGACCTATGCGGGACTATAATCATGACGGAAAAGTAGATCATCATGACTCTTCCATATTTCACAACTATATAAACACATCAGAGGACTCAGGTAACAACAGCAGTTCCCCATCGGGTAAAATGGGCGGAGGAACAGTAGGGATCCTGATTGGAATACTTGTCGTTTTTGAAATCGTTAAGTCAGGAATCGTCTCTGGTCCCTTTGCTGGATTACTGGCCATTGGTTGTCTGGTTGGTTTGTTTTTACTGTTTGGCTGCTGGCTGGAATCAAAATAACCGTCGTACAAGAAAAGAAAAACCACTTCGTTACTTCATACGGCAGGCCTCCAAAATGCCTGCCGTATGGAACAAAGTGGTTGCTGTCAATACAGGATAAGACCAGAGAGTATTTGAGGAGGACGACCAACATGACGGAAAAAGAGTTTCGGAATTACCTGATAACCAACAGGGAGTGGCTGGAGCAGAGCACCGGTCATGAGCTGTCGATGGAAAGGATAGAACGGATGGTTCAAAACGCACAGGAAACAAAGCGTTTAGAGGTCTTAAAAAAGAAGCGCAAAAACGACTTGCACAGTGATAAGTAAAAGGAGTAAACCACAATGAGCAGGAACGCATGCATAAATAAATGCCTCGATAGATAATTTCTGTCGAGGCATTTATTGGTTATTTTGTTATTACTACTTATCTGAGCGTACTTTTGAAGCCGATATACCGGTGAACTTTTTCACTTTGATTATTGGCGTGGTGTGCGCGGTTATCCTTATCGGCAGGGTATTTGGTTAATGCTTCTTTGTGATTGGAGGAGACTGTATCATGCGCGATGAAGTTGTAGATATTCAGCTGATAGATGTTATAGACCATAGTACTGTTCTCAGTTTTGCCGAAGAGTGTCTGTGCCCATGGTCCAAGGGAATGATTGATGATTACAGCTGCACCACGGGTAAGATTTATAAGGTTTATACTGCTTGGTGCAAAGATAATAACAACGGCTACTCAAAGTCGGCAAAAGAATTCAGGGATGAACTGGCAGCAAGTATGGGGACAAGTTTTTCTGAAATGTCTACACGCAGACACGGAAACACATTCTATAAGGAACTGACGCTGACAGAGGATGCCAAAAATGATTACAGATACATTTTATGATGAAGAAAGCTCCCAAAATGAACTAGGATACTTCTCACCGGTGCGAGGATGGTGATTCAGGTTTTGCTATGTCTGTTGTCTGATACATGACAAATATTCGACCTGCTAATATTTTACTTAGCGCTTTAGTCGCATTAAATTGTCATACTTGCCTATTATAGATTCTGCTTTGCCCATGCGGCGATCTCTTCCTCGCTGCTTTCAGCCTTGTGGCCGCGGACTGACAGTCCCTCAGCAATGATAGCGCCGGGGCAGGAATTCTGCAGGTCGGCAGGGCTTTTAGCCAGACCGCTGCCCTCATTTGTGCACAATGGCACCAGTTTCTTGCCACTGAGGTCATAGCGTTCAAGAAAGCTTAACACACAAAGAGGCAGTGTACCGCACCAGTTCGGGTAGCAGACAAAGATGGTGTCGTACATTGACACATCCTCAAGCCATGCCTTGAGGGCAGGGCGTGCTTTGCTCTTGATCTCGGCCATGATCACATCACCGCAGGCATTGTAGTTTTCGGGGTAGGGGATCTCGGTTTCGATACGGAAAAGCTCGCCGCCCACGGCCTTGTGGACATACTCGGCGGCATACTCGGTGTTGCCCTTGTTGATGAATTTGATGCCGTCGGGAAAATAGTTTTCGCCTCTATGGGAAAAATAGACAGTTAGAATATTTGACATGGTAGTCTCCTTTCGGTTTTCAGTTTATCAAGTAATTATATTAATAAATAGCATTGGATTTTCGTCAAGAGTTTTTTCTGAAAAAGTCGAAAATTTCAGCAAGATAATTGACTTGAATCCACAGCGGGGATATAATGAGTGCGATTAAAATATAACATTTGGAGGTTATATACAGATGGAAAACAAGCTGAATTTGCCTGATGATTTTGAAACATATTCAGAGTTTCGTAAAATGGGCTTTATGCGCATG
>CAZYTE010000102.1:0-5731 GCA_964649425.1 uncultured Oscillospiraceae bacterium | reverse complement strand
CTCCTTCAGACCTGCACCGGTAATGCGGACAAACTGGCTCTTGGTGCGCAGATCCTCGATATTGTGTGCGCCGCAATAGCCCATACCGGAGCGCAGACCGCCCATCATCTGGTAGATGGTCTCGGACAGTGCGCCCTTGAAAGGAACACGGCCCTCAACGCCTTCGGGAACCAGCTTCTTGTTGGCCTGCTGGAAGTAACGGTCCTTGGAGCCTCTTGCCATTGCGCCAAGGCTGCCCATGCCGCGGTATACCTTGAACTGACGGCCCTGGTAGACCTCGGTATCACCGGGAGCCTCCTCACAGCCTGCAAGCAGGGAGCCCAGCATAACAACACTGCCGCCGGCCGCGATAGCCTTGACGATGTCGCCGGAGTACTTAATGCCGCCGTCAGCGATGATGGGAATGTTGTACTTGTTTGCCATCTCCGCGCAGTTCATAACTGCAGACAGCTGGGGAACACCCACACCGGCAACAACGCGGGTTGTGCAGATGGAGCCGGGACCGATGCCCACCTTTACACAGTCAGCGCCTGCCTTGATGAGAGCCTCGGTAGCCTCGGGGGTGGCCACATTGCCCGCGATGAGCTGGATCTCGGGGAATGCTTCCTTGACCTTTGCGACGGAACGGATGATATTTGCGGAGTGGCCATGGGCGCTGTCAAGAATGAGAGCGTCAACACCTGCGTTGATCAGAGCGCCGGCGCGGTCCAGAACATCAGCAGTGGCGCCGATGGCGGCTGCGCACAGCAGGCGGCCCTTATCGTCCTTTGCGGAGTTGGGGTACTTGAGGACCTTCTCAATATCCTTGATGGTGATAAGGCCCTTGAGCTTGTATTCACTGTCGACGATGGGCAGCTTCTCGATGCGGTTTTTCTGCAGGATAGCCTTTGCTTCATCCAGATTGGTGCCCTCAAGGCCGGTGATGAGTTTGCCCTTGGTCATGACATCATCGATCTTACGGCTCATATCGGTCTCAAACTTCATATCACGGTTGGTGATGATGCCGATAAGCTTGTTGTCCTCATCAACGATGGGAACGCCGGAGATGCGGAACTTGCCCATGAGGGTGTCAGCATCGCCCAGGGTATTGTCTGCATGGAGAGAGAAGGGGTTGGTGATAACGCCGTTTTCGGAACGCTTGACCATGTCGACCTGCTCTGCCTGCTGATCGATGCTCATATTCTTGTGGATAACACCGATGCCGCCTTCACGGGCAATGGCGATGGCCATGCGGTACTCGGTAACGGTATCCATAGCAGCGCTCATCACAGGAATATTCAGCTTCAGGTTGCGGGTCAGGCTGGTTCCAAGACACACATCGGCGGGAAGAATATCGCTCTCTGCGGGAATCAGCAGAACATCATCAAAGGTCAGACCCTCGTATGCGATGCGGCTGGAAGAAGAATTGGAAAACTGCATATCAAATTACCCCTTTTCGTTAAATTTTTGTCCTAGTATATTCTGCATATTTTAACAGGTTTTTTATGTTTGTCAACAGGATTTCACTCATTTTCCCTTATGTGGAAAAAAATATATTGCTGAGCAAGTCCTGCGTATGGCCCCAATGTGGCAGGGTCAAAATTCTTTGGAAAATGCTCTTTCAAGGCCCGCTTTATCCACACATCTATGGGGAACGCTTCCATATGATACAGGCCGAACAGTACAACGCAGTTGGCCACCTTCTCCCCCACTCCGTTAAGCTCCATCAACTTTTTGCGGGCGGCAACACAGTCACAGGCAATAAGCTCATTGAGATCAAGCTCCCGGGATACCACCGCTCTTGCGGCATTGATAATATAGGGTGCCCTATAGCCGCTTCTCAGCATTGCAAGATCCTCTGCTTCAAGACAGGCTATCTTTTCAGCGCCCGGAAAGCTGTAAAACTCTCTGCCATCAAATTCTATTCTGTCTCCGAACTCCCTGCAGAGCCTTTCAACTATTCCTTTTATTCTCGTTATATTGTTGCACTGGGAGATTATAAAGGAGCACAGGGCTTCCCATGGCTCCTGCCTCAAAATGCGTATACCCGTGCCGTATTCCGCGCATTTTTCCAGATACTCTCCGCCGTTGAAGCCACGGCTTATCCGTGCATAATCCCTGTCCAGATCAAAATAATCCCGCCAGAGGCTCTCAGGCGCTTCTGACATTATGTAAACCAAGCCCCTTTCCTGCCAGACCTTGGCGGGAAAGCCCCTGCACACGCCGTAATATACGCCATTCTCATCGGCGTTCCAGCGGAAGCACTGGCCGCATTCAAAGGTTTTTACAATATCGAGCTCTGCCGCGCTTGCAAGGCAGATGCATTTTGTTTCTCTTTCTTTCATACTTTAATTATAAATCCAGAGCTGATATTTTTCAACACAAAAGGCGAACTATGTTTTCATAGTTCGCCTTCCGGCATCTTTAAAAAAGCTGCCGGAAGCTCCACATTTTTCGCAAAAGCGTAATATTGTGAAAAATCTCACTACGCTCGGCAAATGCCTAATGGTTCAGGCATTTGCTGGAGTTTATTGAAACGCGAGGCTGGCCTTGCCCCCTCGCGCACCCCCGCTACGGCAATACCTGAAATCTGTTCCATAGGCTGTAGGGATACTATGACAAAAGGCGAACTATGAAAACATAGTTCGCCTTTTATGATCACTTATCAAGATAGGTCTTGAGCAGCTCCGTCATCAGCTCATCGCGGTCAATGCGGCAGATGAGCGAGCGGGCATTGTTGTAGTTGGTGATGTAGGTCGGGTCCTCCGACAGTATGTATCCCACGATCTGGTTGACAGGGTTGTAGCCCTTTACCATGAGGGAATTATACACGGACGACAAAATTTCCTTCATCTCGGTTTTGCTGTCAAGCGCTGTAAATTTTCTGGTTACATCCTCCATGATGCCCCTCCTGACTTAAAAGTTTCTTGCCCTTATTATAACAGATTTGTCTGTCAAGTAAAGTCGAAACTTAGAGGAAATCATTTAAGAATTATTAAAATTTGGAAAATTTTACCGCATCACAGCGCCGAAATCCTTCTCCAGAGCGGCAAGGATCTTCCTGACGGTCTCCTCGGCGTGCTCATCGGTGAGAGTCTGATCCTCTGCGCGCATGGTGAGAGAGAACGCCACGGACTTCTTGTCGGCCGCCATGCGCTCGCCGGTGTAGACATCGAAAAGGGCGCAGCTTTCAAGGTACTTGCCGCCGTTTTTCTCAATGCACTCCTGCATATGGCCTACGGGAACGGAGCGGTCGCAGACAACAGCGATGTCTCTGGTGGAGGCGGGGAACTTGGGCAGAGCCCTGTAAACAGGCAGGCCGCCCTTGACCTCAAACATTGCCTCAAAGCTCAGCTCTGCACAGTAAAGCTCAGCGTCCACACCGTAGTTTGCGGCAACCTGAGGATGGATCTGGCCCAGAACACCGATATAGGTCTCCCCTGCCCAGACCTTGGCGCAGCGGCCGGGGTGGTAGGAGGGATTTTCACGCTCAGCTTCAAAGTGGAGCTTGGGCGCATCCAGATTCTCCAGCAGCTCCTCTACCCAGCCCTTGAGAGCAAAGAAGTCCATCTCGGGGCCGTAGGCACCGATGGAGACGATCTTGGGCTCATCTGCCAGACCGTCGGGACGCTTGTTGTATACGCGGCCGATCTCGTAGAGAGCAGCGGTCTTGTTGCGGTAGTTGTAGTTACGGGTCAGTATCTCCAGCATGGAGGGCAGAACAGTTGTGCGCATAATAGAGGTGTCCTCACCCAGAGGGTTGAGGATGCGCAGGCTGTCTCTCATGGGGGAGTCTGCCGGCAGGCAGATCTTGTCGTAATAGCTGGGGCTGATGAAGGAGTAGGTGATGATCTCATCCATGCCCATACTGCGGCAGATCTGGCCGATCTGACGCTCACAGTCCTGCACGGGGGTGAAGCCGCCGCAGGTACTGATGGCGCCGGTGAACACGGTGGGAATCTCGTTATAGCCAAAGAAACGGGCTACTTCCTCCGCAAGGTCGGAGTAGTGCTCAACATCCGCTCTCCAGGAGGGAACGGTGACCACATCGCCCTCAACGCCGAAGCCCAGGTCCAGAAGTATCTTAACCATAGTCTCCTCTGCGATATCGGTTCCAAGCAGAGCGTTGATCTTTGCGCTCTCCAGCTTCAGCTTTCTGGCTTCGGTCTTGCCGGGGTAGACATCAATGATGCCCTCAACGACCTCGCCTACGCCAAGCATTTCAACCAGCTCACAGGCGCGCTGAACTGCCTTGTAGGTGTTCTCAGGGTCAAGGCCCTTTTCATAGCGGGAGGAAGCATCGGTGCGCATACCCAGAGCGGTGGCGGTACGGCGGACGGAGGGGCCGTTGAAGTTGGCGCTCTCAAGAGAACCATGGCGGTGTCGCCAACGATCTCACTGTTCTCGCCGCCCATAACACCTGCAACGCAGACGGGCTTATTTACATCACAGATGCACAGCATGGAGGTGGAGAGCTTTCTCTCATTGCCGTCCAGAGTCTTGATAGTCTCACCTTCCCTGGCACAGCGGACATGGATCTCATTGCCCTCGACGCAGGAGAAGTCAAATGCATGCATAGGCTGGCCGTACTCCAGCATGACATAGTTGGTGATGTCTACCATATTATTGATAGGACGCATACCTGCATTGCGCAGACGCTCACGCATCCACTCGGGTGAGGGCGCGATCCTGACATTTTTTACCATGCGGGCAGTGTATCTGGGACAGAGGGGGGCATCCTCAATGACGATTTTTGCCATGTCATTGATATCGCCGCCGGCTTTCGCCTCCACCACGGGAGTGTGCAGCTTCAGCTCCTTGCCGAAGGTGACAGCAGCCTCTCTTGCAAGGCCGATCATGCACAGGCAGTCAGGGCGGTTGGGAGTAATTTCAAACTCAACAACATGGTCGTCACGGCCCAGAACCACACCCATATCTGCACCGGGCTCAAGACCCTCGTGCATGATGAAGATACCGTCCTCAATGCAATGGGGGAACTCCTCCTGCTTTGCACGCAGGTCGGCAAGAGAGCAGATGGTATTGGTCTCGGTGTTGTAGGCTACCAGATCATCCTCATGGAGATTCTGGCAGTCACTTACAGTCTCAACAGGGCCGGATCCGTTGCAGACTCTCACATTCCAAAGATTTACGCCGGCATTTTCTACGCTCTTTACTCTGGCGCAGATGACCTTGCCGAAGATCTTGTCGCCGGGCTTGATGTCAGCGGAGATGGAGGGCTTTTCGGGGTCGATGGGGTGGTAATCGCCCAGGATCGCGGCAGGCTTGATGGTGGCATAAGCATAGTCATGGGTGCTTAGGTCAAGCTCTTTCAGAGAGCAGAGCATGCCGTGGGAGGCAACTCCGCGCAGCTTGCCCTTGGTGATCTTCACGCCGGTGGGCAGCAGGGAGTTATGGAGAGCCACAGGCACCATATCGCCCACATGGACATTCCATGCGCCGGTGCAGATCTGAACAGGCTCAGCTTCGCCCACATCAATCTGGGTGACCAGCATATGGTCGGAATTGGGGTGTTTTTCAATAGAGAGGATCTTGCCGGCCTTGACATTCTTGATGGTCTCGCTCAGATCCTCGGTGCACTCCACCTTGGAGCCGGAAATGGTCATTGCCTCGGCAAAGACCTTATCATCATATTCGTTGAGGCTCAGTTCAACAAACTCATTGAGCCATTTTCTGGATAAATTCATTAACTACGCCTCCTTAATTAAAACTGCTCCAGGAATCTGATATCGTT
>CAZYTE010000101.1:0-5777 GCA_964649425.1 uncultured Oscillospiraceae bacterium | reverse complement strand
GCCGGTGTTGAGATCACCGAGATGAGCTCCGGCTGCATCTGCTGCTCTCTGGTGGGTGACTTCAGAGAAGCCCTCAAAAAGGTCATTGAGGACTTTGCCCCCGACCGCATCATCATCGAGCCCTCCGGCGTTGGCAAGCTCTCCGATGTTGCAACCGCTGTTGAGCAGGTTGAGGGCGTTCAGATCGGCGCAAAGGTCACTGTTGTTGACGCCGGCAAGTGCCGCATGTACATGCGCAACTTCGGCGAGTTTTTCAACAATCAGGTTGAGAATGCGGACATAATCGTCATGAGCCGCACCGATACCGCCAAGGAAGAGACCATTGTAAAGGCTACTGAGCTGCTCAAGGGTCTCAATGACAAGGTCAGCCTCATAAGCACCCCCTGGGACAAGCTCACCGGTGAACAGATCCTCAGCGCATTGCGCGGCAACGGCATAAGCAGCCAGATCAAGATAATGGAGTATGAGCATCACCACCATGAGCATGGTGAGGAGTGCAGCTGCGGCTGCCACGACCATGAGCACCATCACCACCACGAGCACGGTGAGGAGTGTACCTGCGGCTGCCACGACCATGAGCATCATCACCACCACGAGCACGGTGAGGAGTGTACCTGCGGCTGCCACGAGCATGAGCATCACCACCATGAGCACGGCGAGGAGTGCAGCTGCGGCTGCCATGGCCACCATCACCATGCAGAGGAGGTATTTGAGAGCTGGGGCATGGAGACTCCCAAGAAGTTCAGTGCCGAGCAGATCAAGCATATTCTCACTGAGCTGGATGACAGCGGAAAGTACGGCCTGATCCTGCGTGCAAAGGGCTTTGTGGATTCAGACAGCGGAGATTGGATATACTTTGACTATGTACCCGGTGAGGCAAATGTCAGCCGTGGTGGGGCTGCGGTAACCGGCAGATTCTGCGTGATTGGTTCCAAGATGAATATGCAGGCCCTGAAGGAGCTGTTTGAGCTTGGCTAATAAGATCGATACCCCGGTATACCTGTTTACCGGCTTTCTCGAGGCGGGAAAGACTAAATTTATACAGGAGACCCTTGAGGACAAACGCTTCTGCAAGGGCGAAAAAACTCTGCTGCTGCTCTGCGAGGAGGGCATTGAGGAATTTGAACCTGACCAGTTTGCTGATGATTCGGTGTTCATAAAGATTCTGGAGGATGAGTCCGAGCTCAGTCAGGAGAACCTTAAAAACTGGCTGACAGAGACCGGATCTGAGCGGGTTCTGGTGGAATACAACGGCATGTGGCAGCTGGACAGTCTGTACAATGCTCTGCCGGATAACTGGATGGTGTATCAGGAGTTTATGTTTGTGGACTCCACCACCTTTATCAATTATAATACCAATATCCGCCAGCTGATGTACGATAAGCTGAAAAGTGCCGAGCTTGTGGTGTTCAACCGATTCAAGGAGAGCATGGATAAGATGCTTTTCCATAAAATAGTCCGCGGTGCCTCCAGAAGGGCAGATATTGCCTACGAGTATGCCGACGGCAAGGTGGAGTATGATGACATTGAAGATCCGCTGCCTTATGACATCAACGCTCCGGTGATCGATGTGGGCGACAACGATTATGCCGTCTGGTACAGAGACATGTCCGAGGAACCCGGTAATTACGAGAACAAGGTGGTTCGCTTCAAGTGTCAGGCTCTGGCTGCAGAGAAGATACCCTACGGCAATCTGATCGTGGGCAGAGATATCATGAGCTGCTGTGCGGATGATGTGGAGTTTGCCGGGCTTTTGTGCCGTTGGGAGAATGCAAAGAGCATTAAGGAAACAGCCTGGGTGATCCTCACGGCAAAGATCAATTATAAGTTTACCAAGGTCTACGGAAGAAAGGGCCCTGTGCTCACTTATATAGAACATGAGCTCTGCGATGCCCCCGATGAGCCTGTGGCAACATTCTATTAATTTAATAAATAAAAGGCGGCAACATGCCGCCTTTTTGTTAAAGGATATGTATGAAATATAAATGCCTTGTATTTGACCATGATGATACTGTGGTCAACAGCACTGCCACCATCCACTATCCCTGTTTTCAGGAGTATCTGGACATTTATCACCCCGGCAGAAAATGCAGTCTGGAGCACTACTTCGTGCAGAACTTTCACCCCGGCTTTCTGGAGATGTGCCGTGAGGAATACGGCATGGACGAGCAGGAAATCGAGCAGGAGGTCATTTTCTGGCAGAACTATGTGAAAAACCATGTTCCCACGGCATATGATGGCATTAGAGAGATAATGCTGGAGCATAAGCGGCAGGGCGGCCTTATCTGCGTTGTGTCTCACTCCATGGAGGCTAATATTCTCCGGGATTACAAGGCCAATGATTTGCCCGAACCCGATCTCATCTATGGTTGGGATCACCCTGTGGAGCACAGAAAGCCCTATGCCTGGCCCATGGAACAAATCATGCAGAAGCTGGCTCTGCGGCCCAAGGATCTCCTGATGGTGGATGATCTTAAGCCCGGATTTGACATGGCTCAAAGCTGCGGAGTTGATTTCGCGGCCGCAGGCTGGGCCTACGATGTCAAAGGCATTGAGGACTTTATGAAAAAGTATTCCACCAGCTATTTCAAGACCGTAGAAGAGTTTAAGGAGTTCCTGAAATATTAAATATGTGAAAAATGTGCTCGAATATGCACATAAAATTAGAAATCTTGATAATTGTTGAAAAAGCCCTTTAATGTTAAAATAATGTAAATAATGAAAAGAGGCGATGTAATGGACAATAATACTCATCTGGAAAGAAAATATGGTTTGTTCACCGCGATCTGTCTTGTAGTCGGAACGGTTATCGGCTCCGGCGTGTTCTTTAAGGCCCAGACTGTGCTCCAGAAAACCGAGGGCAATATGCCCCTTGGTATTATTGCGTGGCTTATCGGCGGTTTGATCATGATATCCTGTATCCTGGCCTTTGCCGGTATGGCCCAGAAATATGAGAGAGTAAACGGTCTTGTGGACTATGCAGAGGCTACCGTGGGCAGCAAGTACGGTTACTATGTAGGCTGGTTTGCGTGCACCATCTATAACCCCTGCCTTGTTTCTGCGCTGGCATGGCTCTCTGCCCGTTATACATTGGTGTTCATCTGCTCCTGCTGGCCCGATATGCCCCTGCTCATCCCTGCCGCGGAAAGCGGATGTGTAAAGGGCCCCGAGTGCATGGCTCTGACCATGTTCTACCTGTGCATGTCTTATGCCATTAATGCCCTCTCCCCCAAGCTGGCCGGCAAGTTCCAGACCTCTACCACCATCATCAAGATGATCCCGCTGATGCTCATGGCTGTGGGCGGCGTTATCGCGGGCATCTTCAGCCCCACCCATATGCTGACGAATAACTTTGCAACCTTCAACGCAACTGAGGGTATGGGCTCCGCACCCCTGCTGGCAGCAGTCTGCGCTACCGCGTTTGCCTACGAAGGCTGGATCCTGACTACCTCCATCAATGCAGAGCTCAAGGATGCAAAGAAGAATCTGCCCAAGGCACTTATCACCGGCGGAATCATAGTTATTATTGTTTATGTGGCTTACTACATCGGTGTTGCGGGCGGCGCAAGTGTAGATGTGCTCATGGCTGACGGCGCAACCACTGCGTTCACCAATGTTTTCGGCGGTGTTCTGGGCAATATCCTGAATCTGTTTATCGCAGTCTCATGCATGGGCACCATGAACGGCCTTATGCTGGCCTGCTGCCGAGGCTTCTATGCCCTTGCGGTGCGCAATGAGGGGCCAAATCCCGAGCTCTTCGCTCAGGTCGATAAGCAGTCCAATATGCCCACCAACTCCGCTGTTATGGCTCTGCTTTTCAGTGCGTTCTGGGGACTTTATTTCTATCTATCCAACCAGGCCGGAACATGGAGCTCCGTTGTTGTTTTCGAGGGCACTGTTTTCGAGAGTGTTCCCTTTGTGTTTGACTCCACCGAGCTTCCCGTAATCACTCTCTATGCCATGTACATCCCCATGTTCATCCAGTGGATGCGCAAGGAGAAAGAGGAGAACAAACTGCGCAGATTTGTGATCCCCGCTTTTGCAGCAGTGGGCGCTGCATTCATGGTTTATGCCTGCCTCGTGGGCCACAAGATGGCAAATTTCTGGTATCTGATCGTTTTTGCCGTCTTTATGCTGGTCGGCCGCTTGCTTTACAAGAAAAAATAATATACAATGCGTCTCGGAAGGTTTTAATATCTTCCGGGACATTTTTGTAAAAAACAGTTTGGCAAAAGATATCCTGTTATGGAAAAGGAGGGAGAAAAGTGGCAGAAAGAGTATCGTCTGCACTGACCAAAGCAATGCTGAGCATCTTTGTGCTCCTTTTTGGTTTTGCTGTTCTTCTGGGAATAATAAAGGGCCTGGAGCACAAATCCTATTTGCTTGCTTTCACGGCGGCGGTGTTTGCGATGGCTGTCTATATCCTGCTGAGAAGAAAACTTGCCGGAAGGCAGTTTTTGTGTGACAGGGCAAACCCGGTGAAACTGGGGCTTATCCTGACGGCAGTCTGCTTTCTGGTAAATCTGGTGTATGTTCTTGCTGTGAGGCTTGAGCCTACGGTGGATTTCTATACTTTCTGGGTGACGGCAGAGAGGCTTGCCCAAGGCAGGGAGCTGCTCAACCGGGTGTATATTGCTGCCTTTCCCCACATTCTGGGATATTCGGCTTTTCTGAGTATTTTTCTTAGAATTTTTGGAGAGCATTATCTGGTGGCGGCGGTTTTGAATGTGGTTTTGACTTCGCTGTCCTGCCTTTTGATCTATATGCTGTGCCTGCGCTGGTTTGGAGTCAGGGCCGCCTGTTTTGCAGCACTGTTCTGGATCGTCTGTCCCTCAAAAATGATGTATAATTCAATGGTCTTGTCGGAGCCGTTCTATACATTCCTGTTTTTGGCGGTGATTTATATTATTGCCACCCTGCATCAGCATCACGAGTGGGGCGTCAAGTCCCTGGTGTTCTGCGTTTTGGCGGCCGTTCTGGCGGGGTGCTGCCTTGCGGCGGCGAATGCGGCGAGACCAATCGCGGCGGTGGTGATAATTGCCTTTTTTATCTGGCTCCTGCTGCTTCGGGGAAATGAACTGAGGGACAGGGCGCTTTGGAAAAAGTGGGCAGTATTTGCAGCTGTGCTTTTGGCGGCATATTCACTGTATGGCAATGCATGGAACAGATATGCTGAGGACACCGTGGGAGAGGAAATTCCGTCTTTCCCGGGCTATAATTTCTATGTGGGATTCAATACCGAATACTGGGGTTCTTACAGTTCAGAAGATATGGACCTGTTTGAGATGTATTTAAGCTGCGGTGAATACACCGTAGTGGAGGCTCAGGAGCTTATGCTGGAGCATGCCAAGGAGCGAATCAGCTCCGGCAACATCGATTTTGCGAAGCTTTTTGTAAAAAAGCTGCAGACATTTCTCGGTTGTGACGAGGGCGGGGCCTACTATTCCAAGGCTGTACTCAGTGATTTGCAGTATTCACTTTTGGCAACAATAAGCAATATATGGTACTATGTGCTGGCGATGCTGGTGCTTGAGTCTGCGGTTAAGCTGATGCGGAAGAAGGTCGACACGGTGTTTTATCTTGTACCGCTGTTCGTGCTGGGTCTGACTCTTGCGCAGATGCTTGTTGAGATTGCCGGCAGATACCATTACTCAGTGATTCCCATGCTTATAATTATTGCGGCAGTTTCTGCCCAAAAAAATAAACCGCAGGAGGCAGACTATGAAACCAAAACTTTGGATAGTAATTCCCTGCTATAACGAGCAGGAAGTGCTGCC
>CAZYTE010000100.1:0-5783 GCA_964649425.1 uncultured Oscillospiraceae bacterium | reverse complement strand
GGCAAGCGCCTGAAGATCTACTACATGACCCAGACCGGCATCAAGCCCCCCACATTTGTTATATTCTGCAACTCCAGAGAACTCTTCCACTTCTCTTATCAGAGATATCTGGAAAACCAGATACGCTCTGTATTTGGTCTGGAGGGTACTCCTATCCGCATCGTCATCAGACAGAAGGGAGACAAGGAATGATACTCTATTATATCCTGCTCATTGTCACCGCGTTTTTTGCATACACTCTGGGCAGTATGAATACAAGGGTCATTGCCTCCAACTTCATTTTCGGCAGGAGCCTCATGCGTTTGGGCGAAGGCGGAATATGGTTTTCCAACTTCAACAGAATATATGGCGTCAAGGGCTTCATCAAAATCGGCCTTGTGGAGCTTGCCAGAAACCTGCTGCCAATCATCATCGGCAGTTTGCTTCTGAGCATCAAGGGTCATGCTGTGGCCGGCAGAGCCTTTGCGGGCTTTTGTCTTGTGCTTGGCAGCCTTTTCCCTGTGTTTTACGGCTTCAAGGGCAGTCATGCCCTCATCGCCATGGTCATCTCTGCCATCAGTGTGGACACCTCTGTGGGCATCGCTGTGGCAGCGGTGGCAGGAGCGGTCGCATGGTTTACAAAGTACATGTCTTTGGGTACTGTTGTGGGCGCGCTGGCCTATATTCTGGCGGGACTTCTGGTTCTGGATGATAATCTGATCATCCTGCTGAGCGTATTTACCGCAGGCCTTGTGCTTATAAAGCATGTGCCTGCCATCTCAAGGCTCATCAAAGGAAATGAAATCAAATTCAGCTTTGAGGAAGACATCAGCTATAAGTTTGATGAAAAAATGTAATATAATAATGGAAAAACCTGTTTCCTAAGGAAACAGGTTTTTCCATTATTCAGCCTTGATCTTCATATATTCGGTCATCACTTCGGCGATGTCCTGGGAGCAGCATCTTTTCTTAGGGTTGTTCTCCTCGCATTTGCAGCTGCTGCAGGCACCGGTCATGCGGCGAATATCATTCAGGGTCTTTGCGCCCTGCTCCATGGCCTCAATTATCTGGCCCTTGGTCACATTGTCACAGTAACATACAAGTTCGTGGTTTTCCATATTTTTGCCTCCAAAAAATATTGCTAAGTGGATTATACTACCGCTGACATTTATTTACAAGGTGCCTGCCTTGACTTTTACACGGCATCGGGATATATTAAAGCGATAAGAAAATTAAATGGAGCTTTTTATTTTGACTATGACTAAAATCAGGCAAAAATATTTACCATACATTTTGGCGGCCCTTGGAACCGTGGCTTTTGTGGCGCTGGTCTATGTTTCTTCAACATACATGGAGCTGCGGCGCAGCCGGCAGGAGGCCCGGGAGCTGGCTTTTGGTTTTACAGAGAAAATGGCCCAGTTTGCAGCGGATGAAAATCTGAGATATGATGAGCTTTCTGCCCGTGTATCACAGGCTTCCGCAAAGGCCATGGTTCTCAAGGCAGAAAAGCTTGAAGAGCTCGAGCTGCTGACCCTTGTAAATCCCTGGAATCCCCTCCCCGAGGGCTATGAGCCCAAGCTGGAGGCCATCAACGATATGCAGGCGGTGGACTACCGCTGCGCTGATGATCTGCGGCACATGGTGCTGGACTGCTATATGGCGGGCGGCGCGCCCTATATCTGCTCTTCCTACAGAACTCAGGAGATGCAGCAGGCGCTCTATGACAACAAGGTTGCAAGAGTTATCGGTCAGGGCTACAGCGCGGAGGCTGCGCCCGCGATTGCGGCCCAGAGCGTTGCCATCCCCGGCACCAGTGAGCACCAGCTGGGACTTGCAGTAGATATCATTGACAAGTACTTCACTGACCTTACATACATGCAGGAGTACACCTACACCCAGCAGTGGCTCATCGAGAACAGCTGGAAATACGGCTTTATTCTCCGCTATCCCAACGGCACCACCGAAATTACCGGTATCATCTATGAACCCTGGCACTACCGTTATGTGGGCAAGGAAGTGGCCGAGGAGATCCACCAGCTGGGCATCACCTTTGAAGAGTACCTGCCCCTGCGCCGGGGAAGATGATCAGGCAGCTGAATATTAAGATTTCATAAACACCGCCCAAATGTCAAACTTGTTCATGGTTTGTTTACATTTGGGCGGTATAATTTGCCACGGATATTTGAAACAAAAGGGCTATAAATTGCGTCTGTAATTATAGAGAACCAGCAAGCCAAAGAGGTCAGTATCATGCAGGGAATAAAATACAAAGCGGGAACTGAGCGTTCCAGGCGAATAATAAAAACGGTACTTGCGCTGATCTGTCTGGCAGTGCTGGTATTCTTTCTTATCAGGTATATATCCATGAGCCGTGCCGATGAAGATGCGGAGCTTTTGCTTCTTGTGTCTGCTTTAAGTCCGCTGGAGGAGGAGTATACTCCCAGGCTGGATGAGGTTGAAGGTGTGCAGGTGGCGGAAAGCTGCGCGGAAGCTTTGCGGCAGATGCTTGCAGCGGCAGAGCAGGCCGGCTGCCAGCCTGTTTTGATAGAGGGCTATCTGAGCCGACAGGCTCAGCAAGAAAACTATGAGGCTAATCTGCGAACCGCGGCTGTGCCTTCCGATGTATCCCTGCCCGGTACCGACGAGCATGAGTTGGGGCTTACCGTGGATATAGTGGATAATGCATATCAGACCAAGGACATTGCTTTGACGGGCAGTGATACATACCGGTGGCTCTCAGACCATTGCTGGGAGTATGGCTTCGTGATAAGATATCCGGAAGATAAAACTGAGGTAACAGGGAGAAGCTTCATGCCCTGGCATTACCGCTATGTGGGCCTTGAATCCGCTCAGCTGATGAAGGAACTTCAGCTTTGCCTGGAAGAATACTACACATGGTTTTACAGCGATGATGTAATAGTTATATACTGATATGCCTATTCCCCGTGTCCGGTGACACGGGGAATTTTTTCACAAAAACAAATTTATCAGCACTGCAGCCCCCGCCCCAAAAGCGGAGGACAGAAGCATGGCTGCCCAGGGCATGCTTCTTCGTTTTCGGAGTGGTTCGGTGTACTGTCTTGCGGCGGCATGGGCCTGCCTGAGAAGCGCCTTGCTGTCGGTGCCCACTTCATAAAATGGCTCATCTCTTAATATGAACAGAGCTTCCGAAAACATGGGCGAAGGGGATTTGACCACAATGACATTTTTTGAGCAGCCCTTGATTACACCGAAAGCTGTTTTGGCAGGGCCTATCATAGCCTTTCCTCCACTCTGACAGTCACAACCGTCATATCATCCGCCACACCGTAGAGCCTCTCAGCCTCCCGCAGTACTGAGCGGGCCAGCAGTTTCATATCTGAAAGCTCCTTTTGCAAAAGCTCTTTGAGCCACTCATCATTGGAGTCGGCAATCACACCGTCTGAGGCGATGACCGCGGTAGAGCCCGGGCGCAGCTTCATACGCACAAGATCCGGAGCAGAGCCTTCGCCCATGCTGAGCCCGGCAGCAAGGCTGACGCCCTTTATTCGCCGTATGCTTTTTCCGCTTTTTACATAGGATGGGGCCGCACCATATTTGTAGAAGCAGGTCTCTCCGCTGAAAAGGTCAACGCACATCAGATCAACCGTGGCAAAGCCCCAGGAGTCGGCGCTTTTCAGAAGCATGACTGAGTTGAGTATTTTCATTGCTACTGCCGGATCCACGCCGGAACGGAGAAACTTTTCAAGGATGGACACGACCTGATCGCTGTCCCGGGCGGCCTCGTCCCCGCAGCCCATGCCGTCCGAGAGGATGACGCAGAGAACACCGGCATCGGTTTTAAAATAGCTGCCCTTGTCACCGCTGACCCTTTCGCCCTTCTTTTTAAGAGCAGAAATGCCTACGGATACAGCCAGGGGCTCTGCCTCCAGCAGGCTCAGGCGGGAACAGTCTTCTGTTACTTCCGCTGCGGTGCACAGGCGCACACCTACGATTTCTGAGAGCTTTTCCAGATAAGCCGGATCACGGGTCAGAGGGCTGAGCCTGCCGCTTTCAATCAGAACACGCAGCCTGCCGCTGCCGTCTCTGTAAACTGCGGCTTCAGCGTCAATTTCAAGGCTTTTCAGATGGCGCAGCAGCCGTTTTTCCGCCAGCGGGTCGGCACCGTTTATGCTGCCAAGCTCCTTTGCCACATTGCCAAGAATCTGGGAAACATCCATGTACTGCCCCCAGGCCACGCTGCGGTTTTCGCTGAGTCTGAGCCTGAGCTGCCGCCGATATGACAGACCCCTCAGCTCTCCGTTGACCGCCGCGACAAATGCCGGCAGACCTTCACATTTATCCCTGAAAAAACCGGGCAGGTCGTTTACAGACAGGGTGCCGTTTTTGACCATGGCCTCGGTTGCGTCGTTCATGGCGGAAAGAGTATCCACATATTCCTGATTCCAGCAGCGGTTCTTGTGCTTGCAGGTGGCGCAGACCTCATCGGCAGCCCGGTCGAATACCCGGGCTATATTCTCGTCATTATAGGGCTCTGCAATGTTCTTGCGGACAATTTCAAACAGGTCGCCATAGGCTTCGCTGAGATTCTGTACTCTACGGGCTGTAAAGCGGCGCAGTCCCAGCTCTCCGCTGCCTTTTTCCATGTGCTGCAGCAGCAGGGAGAACTGGCTGAGCCACCGGCTTGGCAGCAGCATAAATATAACTGATGCGCAGAAGGTCTCAAACAGGGAATCCAGCTTGGACTGCCAGCTCCAGACGCATACAACGGAAAGCGCTGCCGAAAGGATAAAGCTTATGACAAAAATCACCTTGCCATGCTTGCCGAACACTCCCGATAACATTCCGGAGAAGGCATAGGCCATGGTGTAGTAAGGCACACCGCTGCCGCCCAGATCCATGGAAAGCCCCAGCACTGTTCCTACGGCGGAGCCGGTGAGCATGCCGCCTTTCATGGCAGAGCTCATGACAATGATCAGCGCCAGCAGCCTGCCGATGGAGAGAATTTTAAAAAGCACAATGCCGGAGAAAGACAGCAGCACGCAGGATACCGTTATCATCAGCGACACGCTGTAGCGAAGCTCCGCGCTTTCGCTGGCGTGGGAGTTGCCAATAAGGACCTGATGAAAAAAATAGCAGCCGCCGAAAGCTATAACCGTTTCAAGAAACAGCTTTGCGGCCAGTGGTGCAGCTGTCACCGCGGTTACGGAAAAGCTGCCCAGAAAGCCCGTCATGGCCATGACAAAGGCCGTGCAGGCTGGCATAAAAAAGCTTTGCCGGTAAATACTAAGTTCCTGAAAAATAAAAGCTATGGTATACACCAGCACCGATGAGGCAATGTAGCGTATGCCCCACTCCAGTCCTCCGCCTATCAGGTAGCCGAGAGATGCCCCCAAAAGCGCGAATACCCCCGACAATGAAGGCGGAGAAGCCGCCACAAACGCCATACCCAGCGGCGCACCCTGCCCAAGTACACGCGCGCAGGACATAATAAATCCCAGCAGCATATAGATTGCACAGCGCAGCGCAATAAGAAAGCGCTTGTCCATAGTTTCCAAGACCGATGGGCGCTTAAGCCCTTCAACACGGCCTTGACCGTCAATTCCCATCTTTTTGTCCTCCCGAGTTTACATAAGATAAAAATATTATAATTATGTAATTTAGAGAAGGCGGTCATAAGGCGCTGTAAAATACTGATTTTTTATTTGCCAACAAGTCGAAGAGTTATTGTAATAAAACTAAAAGCGTGCTAAAATAGTTGAGTTAAATCTAGTCCAACGGGAGTCGAACACACCGCATTTCGGCGGCCCTGTCAGGCTCTTTTG
>CAZYTE010000099.1:0-5881 GCA_964649425.1 uncultured Oscillospiraceae bacterium | reverse complement strand
TAGCCGATGCCGGAATTGAGGTTCTGGAAGCCCGCATCACCTATCTGGCCTATGCTCCCGAAATCGCAGCCGTCATGCTGCAGCGCCAGCAGGCTTCCGCCATTATCGATGCCCGCAAGATGATCGTCGAGGGTGCTGTGGGCATGGTGGAGATGGCTCTTGAGCGCCTCAATGAGAACAAGACTATTGAGCTTGACGAGGAGCGCAAGGCCGCAATGGTCTCCAATCTGCTGGTTGTTCTCTGCGGCAACCGGGATGCTCAGCCGGTGGTAAACTCCGGCAGTCTGTATTAAGCCATGGCGGATAATGGAAAAAAGCAGGTGCCCCTGCGCCTGTCACCCAAACTCTACGACGCCATTGCCGCCTGGGCGGAGGATGATTTCCGCTCGGTAAACGGGCAGATCGAGTATCTGCTTACAGAGTGTGTCCGCCAGAGAAAGAAAAACGGCAAGTATGTGTCGGAAACTTTGGATGAACCAATAGAACTGGATATTAAATAAGAATCCCCCCGCTCTCTGTTTGATAAACAGAAAGCGGGGGGTTATATGTTTTTGACCGTGCTAAAAAATATCAGTCCCTGAACTCAAACAATTTGTTTGGGGTGATCTCCAAAACCTCACAAAGCTTGAAGATCACGTCAAAAGACACACCAACATTGCCAAGTTCAATGGCGCTGATATGACTTCTGTCTATCTCAACCAATTCAGCAAGCTGTAATTGAGTAAGCTTCTTTCTTTTCCTGTAATATACAACATTCAATCCGAACTTTTCATAAAGTCCTTTATATTCAGCCTTCAAGAGTCTCACCTCTGTTTAATTGTAGAGGTATTTTTGACACACATAAACCTTGTTATAATAGCGTTATGCTATTGACACAAGTCATTAACCGGCTTAAAATGTCAAGTAACCAGGAAAGCGGTTTAGAAAAGCATAAGGAGAGAAAAGAAATGAACAGAAAGAACTTGGTTGCAAAAATAATGCAGATATATGCCATCGTAAATGCAATTGCCGGTGTAGTGCTGATGTTTATCATTGCTGATTATCTTGAGTGGACAGTTGCGCTGATATGGTTTGAGACTGTGCTTGTAGTAAGCTTCCTGATATATGCTTTTGGCGAAGTTGTTGAGCTTCTGACTGCAATCAAGATTAACACATCATTTTCAAAAGATGTTGTAGAGTCGTTTGAACTTCCCGACATATATGGAGGCAAAGAAATGGCAGAAAGATTTACGAGGCTGTGTTCTCTGCCTGAAAATCTTTATGCAGAGGGTTCTCCTGTCGTGGTTGCGGCAGGAGCTTTGCAGAAGGACAATCAGACGGGAAAGATATTTGCACAGCTTAAATTAAAAAATATTAGCGACAAAAGAATAAAGGCTGCAAAAATAAAAATTTTCCCCCTTGATACGGCAAACAAGTGGATAGAGGGAGAAATTGAGCATGAGTATCTTGATTTGAATGTGGAACGTGATGAGGAGTTTGGGCAAAAAACTGCAGTTGCAATTCCAAACGCTTCAACACGCGCCTTTACTATTGATGTTACACAAGTTGTTTTTGCAGACAACAGCATTTGGGATGGGTGCGATAAAGAATGGGACAGCATGCCTAAACCCGAATCAATTGCGGATTATGAGCTTCTCAAGCAGTACAGGATTAAATATGGTTCTTATTGGAAGTTCGCGGTATCTGAGCATAAAGACTTGTGGTTTTGCGCTTGCGGAGCATTGAATCGCTGCGGTGAAAAGTGCCACATCTGCGGCAGAGAACTCGATGCGCTTAAAAATGTCAGTCTTGAGGAATTATTGGCAGAGCGAGACGCGAGACTTGAAGCGGAGCGCAAGCAGGCCGAAGCGGACAGAGCCGCGGCAGAAGAGAGAGCAGAAGCAAATCGAGTAGCCGCCATAAAAAGGGCAAAAAAAGCCAGAAAGCTCACACTCATAATTACTCCAATTGTAATTATAGCGATCATTGCATCTGTGTTAATCAGCAACGTTATTGAGAAAAAGCAGGAGAAGGCAGCACGGCTGGAAGCTTATAATCAGGCCTTGTCACTTGTAAGTGAGGAGAAATATGATGAAGCAATTACGGCTTTTACTGTGCTTGGAGATTATAAAGATTGTGCTGAGCAGATTAGAATTACAGAAAATCTGAAGGCAGAAGCACAAAGAGCTGAAAAATACAGCAGAGCGGTCGAACTTTTGACCCGTTCAGATTACCAGAAGCATGCGGAGGCATATAAGCTATTCAATGAACTTGGAGATTACAAAGATTCGTCTGAATACCTCAAGCGGTTTAAATATGTAAAGGTGGATGGAATACGGCAAGCCTACTCTATTACCAATGACACTAAGCAAGAACACTTGTCTTCGTATGATATCAAGTACATATACGATGAGAAAGGCCAGCTGGCAATTCAGGACGAGATAAAAACCGCGGGCCGGGTGGGTACTAATGGTACCATTGGAAAATCCAATACCAAAATAGAGTCTGAATATGATACTCAAGGCTTCTTGAAAAAAACCATAAAGTTCAGCGAGTGGGATGAAGCTTATAACGATTATAAAGTGGTTACCACTACAGAGTATGATCGGGCCGGAAATGTTATTGGTATTGTGATAGAAAGAGTTAGAGATAAAACTTTAACAGAGTATGCATATGAAAATGAGTTGTCTTCCGAAGGAATCTTAACTAAACAGAAACGAGTACTTAATTATTACGTGGATTTTGTTCGCACAGAAGAATCCGTATACGATAGTGAAGGGCGAGAAACTGAGCGGAGTATAATTGATAAATACCGCGAAACGAACAGAATTGTTACTTCCAAGTATGAATATGATTATGATTCACATGGGAATGTGTGTCTGCTTACTGTGTACGAGGACAAAGGACAGGGCTTAGTTAAAAAAGGCAGCACAAGCTATGATAATGCATATGACAGCAATGGAAACCTTATATCAACTGTGCAAAAATATGCAAATCAAGACGCATCGTATTACGAGTATTCTTATGATGAAGACTCTAATAAGTTAACTTACACGCACAAAAACAAAAACGGCATTAGCTTTACAGAAGAAGTGTATAATTACGGATATATTTACATCTCTGATGCAAAATAGAAAAACCCCGCTTTTCCAATTCGGGAAAGCGGGGCTTTTCTGCGGACGAGCAATGCCCGCCCCGACAAAAAGTGCAAGTAATCAGCCGTTTTCTTTCATGCTGAAATAGAATCTTTTTCTATATTTCAGCTCTGCGTAAGTTCCTATACGCTGCATGAACACCGCGTCATAGGCGCCGCCTACGATACCCACTATGGGTATGCCCTGCAGAAACTTCGTATACAGCAAATCCTTTGACAGTGTGCCTGCGGCCTGAGCGATAAGGTCATCTCTGTCCTGATATCCGTAGAAAGAACCTCTTTCGATGAATTCATCAATCTCCAGATCGGCCATGTCAAATTCTTCTCCGTGGCAGCTGGCGGCATGGATTAGCCGGAGAATGAAGTTGCGCTCTCTTTCGCTTTCGTAATCAAAACCAAAGCTAAGGGCGGTTTCATAAATGTTTTTCAGCAGCAGGGCTGTAAACACCGCAATGTCGGGCATGCCCACACCCAGCAGACCCATACCCATGCCTGCGGCACCGGAAACCGTTGTATTTACGAGCTTGCTGTTGTTTGCCGATCTGGAAAAGCGGCGCAAGGATGTGCTGTCGGTATTCAGCTGAGCGGCAAACTCCGAAATTTTAAAATCAGTTTCCTTTTTATCCCGGTTGTAGCTGTGCTCTATTATTCCTGTGCCTTTCTCAAAAACAAGGCCGAAAGCCTTGGCAAAGGCAGAGTCCAGCGTGTTCTGCAGCCCGGCGGGCACCTTGTCCGCCAGCAGGCGGTTTAAGAGAGAATCGTTTTTATCTGCGTATTTCTTTCTGAAGGCTTCCTCGTCCTTCAAAAGCTTTGCAAGCTCCTTTTCAAAGGGGGTCATTCTCTTTTTCATTTATCAGACTCCTTATTTTTTCAGCTGGCCGGGGCTGATGCCGAAGCTTTCCCGGAAAGCCCTGTGGAATGCGGAATAGTCGGAAAATCCGCTGTCGGCGGCTGCCTGATTGGCAGCCACACCCTCGCGGATAAGACGGGCGGCGTACATAAGCCGCTTCTGTCGTACATATGAATGGACTGTGCTGCCGGTCTGGGCTTTGAAAAGCCGCATGAAGTGATATTTGCTCAGATAGACCTGTTCTGCCAGAACCTCCACGCTGAGAGAGGAATTCAGGTTTTCGTTTATGTAGGAAAGGGCTTTTTCTATTTTGGGGTCGTAGCGGCTGCTTTCTTCCTCCGGCTTTGCGGCCCTCACCCTGCCCACCTGAATGAGAAGCTGCATGATAAGGGTATCCCTCATGGTCTGGGCACCAAAGCCGGTGTCCGCCACGGCGCTCTCATATGCTTTCAGAACCACAGAGAGCTCTTTTATCTGCCCGGCGTTTGGTTCCAGAAGATGCCTGCCGCTGCGGTCGGCGGTCTCGAAGCAGTCCATGAGACGGGCGTCTGGAAATACCCGATCAAAGTATTTTCTGTCCAGATACACTATGATGCGCTCATAGGGCAGGCTTTTATCAATGATGGCTCTGTGAATGGTGTGGTGCTTTACCAACAGTATATCCCAGGGCTTCAGCTCATAGCGTTCACTCTCCACCAGATAGTCCACCTTGCCTGCAAGCAGAATGACCAGCTTGTCGAAATCATGGAAGTGGAAATCCCGCTCCTGCCCGGCGGTGTCCTTAAGATGAAAGTATCGGTAGTTTTCTTTGAGATAGCCTGCAAGGCTGATGGAACAATTATCTGCCATTTTCTCACCTCAAAAGAAGTATACAGCACTTTTTGCAATGTTTCAAGCACTATACACAATTTACTTTGCAATAACTCGTAAATATAATAGGCCCACAGTAATTTATTGAAAAGGAGATTCTCCTATGTCTTTTGGCAAGTTTCTGAAAACCTATTGGTTTATTATATCCATGCTGGTCGGTATCGTTGCCGGCTGCATCGTTGGTGCTGTATGGCCCGGCGCAACCGCACTGGAGCCTTTGGGCACCGTATTCATCAACCTGATGTTCTGCGTTGTCGTGCCCATGGTCTTCTGCTCCATTGCCTCCGCAATTGCAAACATGGGCAATGTCCGCAGAGCCGGCAAGGTTCTGGGCACCACCGTTGTGACCTTCCTGTGCACCGCAGCTATTGCTGCTCTGCTGATGTACATTGTTGTGCGTCTCATTCCTCTGACCTCCGGTACATATCAGATGACCGAGGGCGAAGTGGGCACCACTTTGGGCGTTGCCGACATGATCATCAACTTCTTCACCAAGCCCGACTTTGTTGAGCTGTGGAGCCGCAGAGCTATCCTGCCTCTGATCGTTGCGGCTATCCTCTTTGGTTTCGGCATCCAGCTCAACGGCGGCCCCGAGACACCCACCGCAAAAATGCTGGCTGACCTCACCCAGTGCATCATGAAGACCGTCCGCATCATCACCTACTATGCGCCCATCGGCTTCTTCGGCTTCTTCGCATATCTGGTTGCCACCTACGGCCCCCAGCTCATCGGCGACTACAGCCGCACTTTGATCATCTACTATGTAATGTGCTTCCTGTACCTGCTGATCTCCTCCCCCATCTACGCCCGCTTTGGCGGCGGCAAGGGCGCAGCCAAGGTCATGTTCAAGCACCTGTTCGCTCCCGCAGCGGTTGCATTCGGCACCTGCTCCTCTGTCGCAACCATCCCCACCAACATGGAAGCTGCTGAGGACACCGGCATCTCCAAGGATGTTTCCGACATCGTTCTGCCTCTGGGCGCTACCATGCACATGGACGGCTCCGCCATGAGCGCCATCATCAAGGTCG
>CAZYTE010000098.1:0-5889 GCA_964649425.1 uncultured Oscillospiraceae bacterium | reverse complement strand
TCATGAGCGCTATGTCACCGCTCTTATCAACAACATCTACCATGAGGCGCACGAAGCCAAGGACTACCGCACCATGAAGTTCCTGGACTGGTTCATCGATGAGCAGAGAGAGGAAGAGGATAATGCCGACTCCATGGTAAACCGCTACAAGCTCTTCGGCCAGGATCCCAGAGGTCTGTACCTGCTGGATCAGGAATACGCAGCCCGCGTATACTCCGCTCCTTCTCTGGTACTGTAATTCAATCAGCAAAACGGCGGGTCCGAAAGGACCCGCCTTTGTTATATTTACCTGCCCGGAGCGTCTGCCGGCCTGCTGCCCCAGTCCATGGTTATCATCGCCATGGGCGGTCTTGCCCAGATCATCGCAGGTGCTTTGAGCTGCGCAAGGTACCGCATTCACCGCCTGCGGTCTTTTCTGGTGGTCTTTGGTTCTCATCCGGGTCAATCCCTTTGCGGATGTTGGCATCGCCGCGGGCGGCGCGGTTGCCATGGGCTTCTGCCTGCTGCTGTGGGGCATCTTCTGCGGCCTGTCCGCAATTTACAGCGCCGTCGGCCAGATCCTCAACGCGGAGTACGGCAAGAGCGTCCTGCCTTTGGGCTGATTATTTGAAGCGGATCAAAATTTCTTGAGTATTTCTAAGGTTTGTTCTATAATATAGCCATATAATCCCGAAAGGAGAAAATATAATGGACATCAAGGCAAAGGCTCAGGAAATTATCGAGAAAATCAAGGCGGATAAAAATTTCGCCGCAAACTTCAAGAAGGACCCTGTAAAGACCGTTGAAAAGCTCATCGGCGTCGAACTGCCCGAGGATCAGATCAACTCCATTATCACCATGGTCAAGGCCAAGGTCAATCTGGACAGCATCGGCAATATGCTCGACAGCGACGGTGACGGCAAGCCCGATCTGGGCGGCCTGGGCAAGCTGGGCGGTATGTTCAAGTAAATACATACTAAACAAGGGCATCACAGCCCTTGTTTTTTATTTACAAATAATACTTGGAAAATTAATAATTGATGGTAAAATAGAATAAATATCAAAAAATGTAGGTGAAATGATGAATTATCTCTGGTATATTTTGCTGCTGCCGCTTGCGGCCTTGTTTCTGTTTGTACTTTTTTTGTTTCTGTATTCCCTGAGCATCAATAAGAAAAAGCCCATTGAAAAGCAGGACAAGTTTTGCCGCTGGGCCGTGGATACTGTTATTCCGGCCTTTAACTGGCTCTGCGGAGCAAGGATCAGTGTTACCGGGCTTGAAAAGCTCCCAAAGGATGAGTGCTTTGTGGCTGTCAGCAACCACCGCTCCATGTTTGACCCCACCACCGCCATCCATGCTTTCAGGGGCTACAATGTGGCCTATGTGTCAAAGCCTGAAAACTTCAGGATCCCCCTTGTGGGCGGCTATATGCACGGCATCGGTTCTGTGGCCATTGACAGAGACAATGACCGTCAGGCCCTCAGGGACATTCTGAAAGCTGCCGAGTATGTAAAACAGGGCATGTGCTCCATGTGCATCTATCCTGAGGGAACCCGCGGCAATGGTAAAGAGCTGCTGCCCTATCACGCAGGCTCCTTTAAGCTGGCCCAGAGAGCAGAGAGCGGCCTTGCCATCGTTGCCACACATGGCACCGAAAATGTAAAGAGCAACCTGTTCTTTAAAAAGACAAGGGTTTGCTTTGATATTCTTGAGTTCATACCTGCCCGGGAGGTAAAGGCAAAGAAGGCCAGTGAGCTTGCCGAATACAGTATGCAGCTGGTTAGTGAGCATCTGGCCAAAAAGGAGCAGCAGAATGGATAAGGTGGCCCTTGTGACAGGCGCGTCCCGTGGTATAGGCGCGGCCATTGCCCGGGCGCTGGCTGAAAAAGGATACAAAGTCTGCGTAAATTGTATTGAGCAGCAGGAAAAGGCCGAGACTCTTGTAAAGGAGCTTCAGGCTCAGGGGCACTGCGCCATCTGCCACCGGGCAGATGTGGCGGACAGGGAAGCTGTCAAAGAAATGGTTGACCATATTGAAAAAGAACTCGGTTATGTAAACCTGTTGGTGAACAATGCGGGCATTTCCCGGCAGCAGCTTTTTCAGCACACCTCCTATGAGGAGTTTCACCGTATGATCGATGTGCACCTTTTCGGTGCCTACAACTGTATTCAGGCGGTGCTGCCCAATATGCTCAGAGAACACTCCGGCTGCATCATCAACACCAGCTCCATCTGGGGCAGCCACGGCTCCTCCTGCGAGGTGGCCTACTGCGCGGCCAAGCACGGTCTTGAGGGCTTGAGCAAAGCCCTTGCTCAGGAGCTTGCTCCCAGCGGCATCAGAGTAAACTGCGTGGCCCCCGGCGTTATCCGCACGGATATGCTTGAAAGTCTGGGCGGGGAGACAAAGCAGATGCTCAATGATGAGATCCCCATGGGCCGCCCCGGTGAGGCAGAAGAAGTGGCTCAGGCTGTGCTCTACCTTGCGGAAGCATCCTATGTCACCGGCCAGACTGTTCAGATCGACGGCGGTTTCATTGTATAAAATCGCTCCGTAATGGGAGAATAATATTGAAGCCTTACATAGAATGTATTGGGCAATATTATTCCGTTTCGGAGCGTGAAACCAATGGTCAAACGAGGAGATATCTATTATGCGGACCTGAGCCCGGTGGTCGGCAGCGAGCAGGGCGGTATGCGCCCTGTGCTTATAGTCCAGAACGACACCGGCAATCGCCACAGCCCAACGGTGATTGCCGCAGCTATAACCAGCCAGACCGGAAAAGCCCGCCTGCCCACTCATATAGAGCTGTCGGCCCGCAGCGTGGGGCTGAACCGGGACAGTGTGATCCTGCTAGAGCAGATACGCACCATAGACAAATCCCGGCTCAGAGAGCGCATGGGCAAGCTGGATGAGGACACTATGACGGCGGTGGACAATGCGCTGGCTGTCAGCTTCGGTTTGCTTAACTGAATATTTTCAGATCCCTGTTCATATACCATGAACAGGGATTTTTCATTTAAAGTGGCTTCCCACCGGGGGAAGCTGTCTGCCTGTGGGCAGACTGAGGAGGGGAGTATGATTATGGAATACCCCATTTATGAAAACGGAAAGCGGCGGGGCACGCTGACAGTCAGCGAGGATGGGCTTTACACGGTGTTTTCGGCAAGCCTGCCTGCCGGAGCAGGGCTGTACCGGCTGTGGCTGGTGGGGGAGGACAGAAACTACTGCCTTGGACTTCTGGAACCGGCGGGGGACAGCAGAGTGCTGAACCGCAGGCTCAGCCGCAGCGCGGTGAGGAATCTGCCACGGCAGATAAAATATGCTCTGGCCACCACCGGCAGGGCGGTGTTCAGGCTGCGAAAGCCCCAGCCCCAAAGCGCTCCGCAGCCTGTACGCAGCACACAGGCAAACGGAAGCACAAGCCTGAACTGGACAGCATCCACCATGGGCTGCTATACGGCGGCTGACAGCATATCCCGCCTTGTGGCAATACCCACATCTATCAGGGGCGATGACTCAAGACTCCGTTTTGTGAACATCAAAGGCTGCCGATATATGGTATTTCGTTATTGAGAATAGAACTTCCCTGTGGTAAAATAAAAGAAAAAACCAAGGGAGGCTGTGCGTATGCTGATGACTGAGCTTATAGCCAAGAAACGAGACGGCTTTGCTCTCACAACTGAAGAGATACGGTTTATGATAGAGGGCTACACCAAAGATGAGATCCCCGACTATCAGATGTCCGCCATGTGCATGGCGATTCTGCTGCGGGGCATGGATGACCGGGAGACTCTGGACATGACTATGGCCATGATGAATTCCGGCGATGTAATTGACCTGAGTGCCATTGAGGGCCTCAAGGGTGATAAGCACTCCACCGGCGGCGTGGGCGATAAGACCAGTCTGGTCCTCTGCCCCATGGTGGCAGCCTGCGGCGTGAAGATCGCCAAAATGTCCGGTCGGGGACTGGGACACACCGGCGGCACCCTTGATAAGCTGGAGAGCTTCCCCGGCTATCAGATAATGATAGAGCAGGAGGAGTTTTATAAGAATGTAAATGAACTGGGCATTTCAATAATCGGCCAGACCGCTAAGCTTGTGCCTGCGGATAAAAAGCTCTATGCCCTGAGGGATGTGACCTCCACCGTCCCCGCTGTTCCCCTGATCACCAGCTCCATCATGTCCAAGAAGCTGGCCTCAGGCTCGGATGTTATTATTCTTGATGTCAAATGCGGCAGCGGTTCATTCATGAAAACCGAGGAGGAGGCCCATCAGCTTGCCGAGGCTCTGGCCCGGGTGGGCAGACTGGCAGGCAGGCGCTGCGCCGCTGTAATAACCGATATGGATCAGCCTCTGGGCTATGCCGTGGGCAACGCTCTGGAAGTAAAGGAAGCAATCAGCGTCCTCAAGGGCGAAATGCAGGGGGATGTGCTGGAGCTGTGTCTGACTCTGGGCAGCCTTATGGTTACGGAGGCGGGCTTGGCAGGCGACATTGAAGAAGCCAGAGAAAAGCTTCGCAAAACCATTGCGGACGGCAGCGCCCTTAAAAAGCTGGCCGATATGGTAGAGCGCCAGCACGGCGACCCCAATTCCGTCTACGATACGAGCCTGCTGCCTCAGGCTCCGGTGGTGCTGGAGGTGCCCTGCGAACGGGAGGGCTATGTTCAGCATATCGAGGCTGACGCTGTGGGTCTGGTCGCCATGCATCTCGGCGGCGGCAGAGAGACCAAGGAGAGCAGCATTGACCTTTCCGTGGGTCTGGTTCTGGAGAAGAAGCTGGGTGACAGGGTGGAAAAGGGCGATATCCTTGCCCATATCCACGCAGCGGATATAAACAGCGCGCTTCGCGCCATGGAGGAGCTTCGGGCCTGCTATGCCATCAGCGAAAAACCCGTTGAAAAAGTAAAGTTTATTAAGGATATTGTACGCTGAACGCGAGAACTAAAACCCACCCCGTGAGGGGTGGGTTTTAGTCTTTTAAATAATTAAAAATGTGGTTTACAAACCGATTGTGAATAGTGTATAATCGATGTTAGTCTATCGGAACCTATTTTATTACACTTTAAATATAGGAGAGGAAAACACATGAGCTATTCTGTTCAAAACATCCGCAACGTCTGCCTGCTGGGCCACAGCGGCAATGGTAAAACTGCTCTGGCTGAGAGCCTGATGTACCTGACCGGTGCTATCGACCGTATGGGCAAGAGCGTCGACGGCAACACCGTTTGCGACTATGATCCCGAAGAGATCAAGAGACAGATCTCCATCTCTCTGGCAGTTGCTCCCGTAGAGTACAAGGGCTGCAAGATCAATGTCCTTGACACTCCCGGCTGCTTTGATTTCGCAGGCGAGGTCATGGAGGCTCTGCGCGCAGCAGACGCCGCTATCATTGTCTGCTCCGCAAAGGACGGCGTTACTGTCGGTATGGAAAAGGCATGGAAGTTCTGTGAAGAGCGCAATATGCCCCGCTTCATCTACATCTCCAAGACCGATGAGGATGAAACTGCTTACAATGATACCTTCAATGCTCTGCGCGAGCGCTTCGGCAACAAGATCGCTCCCGTAGTTGTTCCCATCTGGGATAAGAGCAAGAACACTCTGGGTGTTATCGATGTTCTCAACAAGCGTGCCTACGAGGTAGTCGGTGGCAAGCGCACCGAGATCGACATCCCCGCTGACAAGGCCGGCGTTGTCACCGAGTTCAACAATGCTCTCAAGGAGTCCGTCGCTGAGACCTCCGAGGAGTTTATGGATAAGTTCTTCGGCGGTGAGGACTTTACCTACCCCGAAATGATCCAGGGCATGCGTCAGGGTGTTCGTGAGCTCAGTATGTTCCCTGTTCTCTGCGGCTCTGCTGTCAATACTGTCGGTTCCATCATGCTGATGGACTACATGATCGACCTGCTGC
>CAZYTE010000097.1:0-5988 GCA_964649425.1 uncultured Oscillospiraceae bacterium | reverse complement strand
GGCTCTGACGGCAACTTCTCCAACGAGCTGCTGATCTCCACCATCAACACCGACCTTGCAAATGACCTTGGCAACCTTGTCTCCCGTACCACCGCAATGGTGGAGAAGTACTTCGGCGGCAAGCTGCCTGCTGATCGCCAGAGCGATGCCATAGATGATGAGCTCATCTCCATGATAAAGGGCACCAAGGATAAATACGCAGCTCAGATGGACGCATTCCAGCCCCATCTGGCTCTGGAGGAGATATTCAAGCTCATTCAGAGGGCCAATAAGTACATCGATGAGACCACCCCCTGGGTTCTGGCAAAGGATGAGAGCGGTAAGGCAAGACTTGCAACTGTTCTCTACAATCTGGTGGAGGCACTGCGGGTTTCCCTCATAATGCTTATGCCTTTCATCCCCGAGAGCTGTGAGAAGGCATTCAAGCAGATCGGGGCCGAGGGCGAGAGCATAGCATGGGAGAATGCAGGTGTATACGGCATTCTGCCTGCTGAGATATCCGTTTGCAAGGGCGAGACTCTCTTCCCCAGAATAGACATGGATAAAGCTATTGAGGAGCTGAACAAGATGAACGAAAAGGATAAGAAGCCCGGCTACCAGCCCGAGCCCGTTCTGCCCGATGTGCCCTTTGACGATTTCTGCAAGTGCGACATGCGCGTTTGCAAGGTCCTCAACTGCGAGGCTGTGAAGAAGTCCGATAAGCTTCTGAAATTCACTCTGGATGACGGCAGCGGCACTCCCCGCCAGATCCTCTCCGGCATCCATAAGTACTATGAACCCGAGACTCTTGTGGGCAAGACTGTTGTGGCTATCCTGAACCTGCCTCCCAGGAAGATGATGGGCCTTGAGTCCAACGGTATGCTGCTCTCCGCGATCCGCCGCGACGAGAACACCGATGAGCTGCATCTGATGATACTGGATGATTCCGTTCCCGCCGGTGCAAGACTTGGATAATAAATAGAAAAACCGCCTGTGCTTTTGCACAGGCGGTTTTTGCGGACAGCCAATGGCTGCCCCTACAACGGCACCGGAAAAGAACTCACATAAAAAAGAATATCCCCCAACCGAATGGTTGGGGGATTCTCTTTTCGAAAGCAGCCATCCCGGGGGAGAGAAGGCTGTCTTTAGCAGAGTAAGGGAGCCTTCTTAGCTGTTCTTGGTGAAAGTCACGGTGACGGTGACTGCGGTGCCGGGCATCTGGAAGGTCTGGGAACTGGTGATATCATAGCTGTTTCCATTTGCGTCGGTCATAACGATCTTGCTGGTGTAGTAGCCGTTATTGGGCAGGGTGGTGACATAGACGATATCGCCGATCTTTGCATAGTCAACCTTGGTGCTGTTGCCGTTGAGAGTGAAGTAGAAGTCGCCGTTGGAAAAGGAAGCCTTCTTCACTGAGAGGTTGACCTTCTCATAGCTGACGGTAACCACGACCTTGCCGATGGGCATGGTGAACTTGTTGTTGGTGACGGTGATCTCGTTGTTGCCCTGCTTTGCGGTGATCTTGCTGACCTTATAGCCATCGATAGTGTTGGGAACAACAGTGACCACATCTCCGGGAGAAGCATAGGTGACAGTCTTGCCATCCTTCTGGAAGGTGGCGTTGTTGTTGGTTTCGCTCAGACCATAGTTGCCCTTGCGGAACTCAACAGAAACGGTGGTGTCACGGGTGGGCATGGTGAATACATATGCGCCGCTGCCGTTGGCAGTGATCTCCTTGACATTACCGTCCTTATCGGTATACTTGACGGTCTTAACAGCGTAGCCGCTGTCAGCGGTGGGCTTGACAACCAGCTGAGTGTTGGCAGTGGTCTTGGAAACGGGAGTCTGAGTGTTGTCACCGACCTTGTATACGATGAAGCTGCCGTTGGTGGTGCTGGAGCTGATGATGTTGAACTCGTCAGCAACATAGTATACCTTAACATGGACAGGGTAGTGAGGCATTACAAAGCTGTTGGAGCTGCTCAAAGCGATAGTGTCGTTGGCGTATGCTGCTGCGTTGGGGACAACCTCGATCTTGTTGACAATGTAGCCGTCGGAGGGAGAGGTTTCAATGAATACAACCTCGCCTGCCTTAGCGCCGGTGACTACAGTGCCGTTGATCTTGAACTTTGCAGCCTGGCCGTTGCCGGAAGCGATCTCAGTGGTGATAGCGTTGCCGCTGGCAGGAGCCGCAACAAAAGTGACCTGAACGGTTACATCATAGTTGGGCATTACAAAGCTGTTGTTGGAGATAGTCAGACCTGCATCTGCATTGGTGGTAGACTTGAGAACAGTGATCTTCTCCAGCTGGTAACCGTCCTCGGGAGCAACTACCACATTGACAGTCTGGCCGGCGGCGGCATCGTCAGTGGTGGAACCGTTCACAACAGTGGTGAAGGAACCGTTCTCGGGGTAGCTCTGGGTGATGCGGTAATCCTTGGAGGATACAAAGTAAACATCGATAGTTACATTGCTGGAAGGCATGGTAAAGGTGGTGCCATTCATAGCAATGGAGCTGCCGTCGGCTGCGGTAGCCTTGACGTAGTCAAGCTTGTAGCCGGTCTTGGCAGTAGCGTTGACAGTGACGGTTGCGCCTGCTGCAGCAGTGCTGGAGCTGGTGTTGTTTACCAGAACGGTGTAGCTGCCGCGGTCAACATTGGTGGTGTTCTTGGTAATGGTGTAGCTGGTGCTGCTGGTGGTACCGGAAGTGGTGCCGGAGGTGGTACCGGAAGTAGTGCCGGAGGTGGTACCGGAAGTGGTACCGGAAGTGGTACCGCCGGTAGTGGTGCCGCCGGTAGTGGTGCCGCCGGTGCTGCCGGCAACAACAGTGGTGGGTACGGGGATCAGCAGGGTCTGGCCGGTCTTGATGGAAGCCATGTTATCCTTGCCGTTGAGAGCCTTCATCAGGTCAATGTTGTCATTGTAGCTGATACCGTAGCTCTGGCAGAGATTATAGGTAGCATCGCCGGATACGACCTTGTGAGATACAACTGCAACGCAGGAACCGGAAGCGGGTGCGCTGGTGCTGGGCAGCAGCAGGGTGCGGCCAACAGCGATGCGGTTAGCGGACTTCAGGCCGTTGATCTTCAGGATCAGGTCGATGTTCTGGTTGTAGTTGATGCCCTTTGCAAGGCAGATATCATACAAAGTGTCGCCGTAAGAGACAACATGAGGGATCAGGTAGCTGACAACAGTATCGCCGGTCAGCAGGCTCACATTGGCAGTACCGGTGGCGGTAGTGGTACTGGTAGTGGTGCCGGTGGTGCCGGAGGCGACGGTGCCGCTGGCAGGAAGGATGAGCGTCCTGCCTACAGCAAGACCGCTGTAGTTGGTGATCTTGTTGGTGGAAGTGATCCAGTCGTAATTGGCATAGAAGTCAATTCCCAACTTTTTGCATACGGAATAGACATTGTCACCCGACTGGAGAGTGTACTCGATGGTGTCTCCATCAGCATGAGCAGTGACAGCCATGCCGCTGAAGAGACTTGCGACCATGACGATGGTCAGCAAAACACTTGTTAACCTTTTCTTCATTTGAAAATTCCCCCTATATAGCTCTTCTTGAGCTAAAATTGATATTGCGTACTGCTGTACTATTATTATACAACAGTTACAAAAGGCAGTCCAGAAATCACAGACATAATTAATAAAGCTTAAGTTTTCTGCGCAAAAGAGAAACTGCCCCCTTGTGTGTTTACAATATTACGACAAATGAAAACAAAATGCAAGCCCTAAATTTAAAAAATAGATGCAAAAAGTATCAAAAAATGACAAAGATTTTGAAAATTTCAAAAAAATTGCTGTTCCGTCAAAAAACGAAACAGCAAATTTTTACTATTTTATTGGTTTGAACCATACATTCCGGAGTAGTATTCCAGATAATCGCCGCTTATAACATGCTCGACCCAGCTCTGATTTGACAGATACCACTCAATTGTTTCAGCCATGCCCTGTTCAAAAGTATATGCGGGAGCCCAGCCAAGCTGACTTGTGATTTTTGTGTTGTCTATCGCATAGCGCCGGTCGTGTCCTGGGCGATCCTGAACATAGGTGATGAGACTTTCGGGCTTGTTGAGATTGGAGAGTATGAGCTTTACGATTTCTATGTTGGCTTTCTCGTTGTTGCCGCCGATGTTGTATACCTCGCCGCGGACACCCTTTTCCAGAACGGTAAGAATGGCGGAGCAGTGGTCCTTAACATGGAGCCAGTCGCGGATCTGCATACCGTCGCCATACACGGGCAGGGACTTGTCCTTTCCGGCGTTGTGCAGCATCAGGGGTATCAGCTTTTCGGGGAACTGATAGGGACCATAGTTGTTGGAACAGCGGGTGATGTTCACAGGCATACCGTAGGTCTGGCTGTAAGCGCGGACGATCATATCTGCACTGGCTTTGGATGCAGAGTAGGGGCTGTTGGGGGCGATGGGGGTAGTCTCGGTGAACATACCGGTCTTGCCCAGCGCGCCATATACCTCATCGGTGGAGACCTGCAGGTAAACAACGCCATCCTTATACTCTCTGGAATACTTGTTGTCAGGCTCCAGCTTCCAGCAGCGCTTGGCTGCGTCCAGCAGGACCTGGCTGCCAACGATGTTGGTGGTCAGAAAAATTTCAGGCTCAACAATGCTGCGATCCACATGGGACTCCGCTGCAAAGTGGACAACAGTGTCAAACTGGTATTTCTCGAAAAGCTCGTTGACCAGTGCTCTGTCACGGATGTCACCGTGGACGAAGGTGTAGCGCTTATCGTTCTGAACGGGCAGCAGGTTTTCCAGATTGCCTGCATAGGTCAGCAGGTCCAGGTTTACCAGCTGCTCCAGTTCAGGCTTTTCTCCCAATATATAATGTATGAAGTTGGAACCTATAAATCCGGCGCCGCCGGTAACAAGAACTTTTTTCATATGTACTCCTTTTATATCTCTCCGTTTGCCACACGCAGCAGATACTGGCCGTAATCAGTCTTCAGCATGGGCTGGGCAAGAGTGATGAGCCGGTCTTTATCAATGTATCCCATACGGTAGGCGATCTCCTCGATGCAGGCTATATACATGCCCTGGCGCTTCTGAACGATGGAAACAAAATTGGCTGCTTCCAGCAGACTTTCGTGGGAGCCGGTGTCCAGCCAGGCAAGACCTCTGCCGAAAAGCTCTACCTTCAGATCGCCCCGCTGCAGATATGCGTTGTTGACGGAGGTGATCTCAAGCTCGCCTCGTTTGGAGGGCGTAATGGTCTTTGCGATCTTCACCACATCGTTATCATAGAAGTACAGGCCGGGCACAGCGTAGTTGGATTTGGGCTCAGCGGGCTTTTCTTCTATTGAAATAACATTGCGGTTTTCGTCAAACTCAACCACGCCGAAGGCGGAAGGATTGGGGACTGCGTAGCCGAAAATAACAGCGCCGCTTTCAAGCTTTGCGGCCTTCTGCACCGCAGGGGTAATGCCGCCGCCATAAAACAGGTTGTCACCCAGGATAAGGCATACATTATCATCACCGATGAATTTTTCACCGATGATGAAAGCCTCGGCCAGGCCGCGGGGCTGCTCCTGAATGGCATATTCCATGCGCAGACCGTAAGCAGAACCGTCACCCAGAAGCTCCTCAAAGGCGGAGATATCTCTGGGGGTGGAAATGATGAGAACTTCTCTTATGCCTGCCAGCATGAGAACAGACAGGGGATAATATATCATGGGTTTATCATATACAGGCAGTATCTGCTTGGAGACAGAGCGGGTGATGGGGTAGAGTCTTGTGCCGGAGCCGCCGGCAAGAATAATACCTTTCATGTCATACCTCCGTTCGTTGGTGTAGATAAGTATACCCCAAGCGGGGGCATATTGCAAGTTCCGACCTTTATGGCGATGCCAAAACTTTTTTCTTCGGTGACTTGTGGATTAGTGCAAAATGGATTATAATATCCAGTCAGGATACATTATCAGTACATTGGAGGATATTAATATGACTATAATTGATATTTTTTCAGGCTTTCTGTGCGCAGGCAATACCACGC
>CAZYTE010000096.1:0-6234 GCA_964649425.1 uncultured Oscillospiraceae bacterium | reverse complement strand
CCGACCAAATTATTGATCTCTATGCAAATGGAATCCCAAACATTCATGTTTACACTATGAACAAGCCTGATATTGCCGCAAGAATTCAGAGCAATCTGTCAGATATTTTAGGAAAATGTATTCTTTAATTCAAACAAAAAGCTATAGTTCTCCGCCTGTTTGCGAAAGAGAGATCCTGCGATATGCAGGATGCAAAAATGCTGATAATGAAACAAAAAAACTATTGAACGCCTGTTTATCAGAGCTTGCAGGAAAGCTTTCTTATAGAGTTTGTTTTCGGGAGCTGTCCGTTGAAATCAAGGAGAACATCTGCGATTTTGAGCTTTTTTCTTTGTGTTCTTCCAAATTGTCGGCAAATTTATCCGGCTGCAGCAGGGTAATTCTGTTTGCGGCAACAATCGGTGTGGAAATCGACAGGCTTATCTCCAAATACAGCAGGCTCTCCCCTGCCAAGGCTCTGATGCTTCAGGCAATCGGAGCGGAGCGCATCGAAGCCTTATGTGACGCATTTTGTGATGATTTAAAATCCCAACTGCGCACAGGCTTGAAGCCTCGTTTCAGCCCAGGCTACGGAGATTTGCCCCTGGAAGCTCAGAAAGATATTTTTTCTGTACTTGACTGCAGCAGGCAGCTGGGCATTTCACTTAATTCCAGTTTGCTGATATCTCCTTCTAAGTCTGTGACTGCTTTTGTTGGACTTTGTCCGAAAAACATTCAATTATAGTTTGAAGGTACAAACAATGGATTTCAGAGAATTCTTAAAAAACAATATAGTCTATCTGGACGGCGGTATGGGTACACTCCTGCAGGAGCAGGGTCTGCGCCCCGGAGAGCATCCTGAGCGTTGGAACCTTGATCATCCAAGCGTTATAACAAAAATCCACAGGGAATACTTTGATGCAGGCAGCAATGTGGTCTGCACCAATACCTTTGGCGCAAACTGCCTGAAGTTTTCCGATGAAGAGCTTGAGAATATCATCAGAAAAGCAATTACAAACGCCAGAGTTGCCCGACAGCAGACCTATGCAAAACAGGAAAAATTTATTGCTCTGGACATCGGTCCCAGCGGCAGGCTCCTTAAACCCCTGGGAGACCTTGATTTTGAGGATGCTGTATCACTCTTCGCGAAAACCGTAAAAATCGGTGCAAGGCTCGGTGTTGACCTGATAGTCATTGAAACTATGAATGACTGCTACGAGACAAAGGCTGCGCTTCTTGCTGTGAAGGAAAACTGTGATTTACCGGTTATTGTTACCAATGCCTATGGAGAGGATGGCAAGCTGATGACCGGCGCCTCCCCTGCTGCCATGGTCGCGATGCTTGAAGGCATGGGTGCCGATGCCATCGGAGCCAACTGCTCCCTCGGCCCAAAACAGCTCAGAAATGTTGCTCTTGAACTGCTCGAAAATGCTTCTGTGCCGGTTGTCTTGAAACCAAACGCCGGATTACCAAGTACCGTTAATGGCAGAACTGTTTTCGATGTTGTCCCAAAAGATTTTGCAGCAGAAGTCTCAAACCTTATGCTTCAGGGTGTTCGTGTTGTAGGCGGCTGCTGCGGCACTACGCCGGAGTATATCAGAACGCTTCATGATGCCAGCAGCTTTTTCGAGCCTGTACCACTGCGCAAAAAGAATGACACCCTTATTTCGTCTTATACCCATGCAGTCAAACTCGGTGACTCTCCGATTCTTATCGGTGAGCGTATCAATCCCACCGGCAAAAAACGCTTTAAGCAGGCTCTTCATGAAAATGATATGGACTATATCCTTACCGAAGGTGTCAATCAGCAGGAAAAGGGCGTCCATATTCTTGATGTCAATGTCGGTTTGCCTGATATCAATGAGAAAAAGATGCTTACAGATGCAGTCTGTGAGCTGCAATCAGTGTGCAATTTGCCTTTGCAAATTGATACATCCGATATTTCCGCAATGGAGTCCGCCTTACGGCGCTATAATGGCAAAGCAATGATCAATTCCGTAAACGGCAAAGCTGAAAGCATGAGCTCCGTTTTCCCGCTTGTAAAAAAATACGGCGGAGTCGTTGTGGCACTCACACTGGATGAGGACGGTATCCCCACAGATGCCGACGGCAGGGTAAAAATTGCTGAAAAGATCCTCAAAACAGCGGAAAACTATGGCATAGGCAAAAAGGATATCATATTTGATACCCTTGCCATGACCATCAGCGCCGACAATAAAGCAGCCCTATCCTGTCTTGAGGCGCTGAAGAGGATCAAAACCGAACTTGGCTGCCACACATCTTTAGGCGTATCAAACATCTCATTCGGATTGCCAAACAGGGATGCCGTTAATGGCGTATTCTTTACACTTGCCTTGGAAAACGGGCTGTCTGCCGCAATAATTAACCCTTATTCCGCAGATATAATGAAGAGCTATTACTGTTACAAAGCACTGAAAGGTACTGATAAAAACTGCGCTGAATATATATCTGCCGCTGAGAGTTTTTCTACTGCCCCGATATCCGCGCCCGCAATTAAGGGCGGAGAGGAATGCGGCTCTGAACTGCAGAAAGCTGTAATAAAAGGCTTCAAAGAAAAAGCTGCAGATATTTGCAAGGCTATGCTGAAAAACTCTGGGCCTCTGGATATTGTCAACAATGAGATCATCCCTGCTTTAAACACAGTGGGTGTTGGCTATGAAAATAAAACTATATATCTGCCGCAGCTGCTGATGAGCGCAGAGGCCGCAAAGAGCGCATTTGAAGTTATCAAAACTGCTATGGCCGATCACGAATCCCCCTCTGACAGGATGAAGATCCTTATTGCCACTGTCCACGGTGATATTCATGACATTGGTAAAAACATCGTAAAGCTTCTTCTGGAGAATTATGGCTTTGCTGTTACCGATCTGGGCAAAGATATTGCTCCGGAAAAAATCGTGGATGCCGCATGTCAGCTGCACGCTCCCCTTGTTGGCCTGTCCGCACTGATGACTACAACTGTTCCCGCCATGGAGGAAACCATCCGACAGCTTCATGAGAAAGCCCCTTGGTGCAAGGTCGTCGTGGGCGGAGCAGTATTAACGAAAGAATATGCGGGAAAGATCGGTGCCGATAAATATGCCGGAGACGCAATGGAAACCGTCCGTTATGCTGAAAGCTTTATTGAATAAAAAATTGCAGTCCCAATGGACTGCGATTTTTTATGCTTTTCCGGTGGAGCCAAAACCGCCTCGGCTCTCTTCTTTAAGATGTTCCACTTCAACGAACTCAAACTCAGGCTGTTTTTCTATGATCCTGAACTGACAAATACGGTCATTCTTATGAATCACGGTATCCCGCAGAGCATAAGCCGCCAGCTTCCACTCATCCTTATCCCCGCAATATGAATTGTCGATAATGCCAATGCTGTTGGTCTGAATAATTCCAAAGTTTTTATATGTACTGCTGCGGGGCGCCACATGAGCTTCATACCCATCCGGCAGAATCATACCTACACCAAGCGGGATAAGCTTGAACTCCCCTGCTTTAAATTCAATATCCGCGGCTGCACGAAGATCGATCCAGTCCCCCTTGGATATTTTTCCGATCTTTTCAATGTCGTCGGCAAAGTACTTAATATAAATATTCATTATTTCTCTCCTGTGTTTTAATTGACTTAGTGTTAAGATGAGTATAAAATAAATGTGCAACAATCATATCACAACAGGGAGGATATTACCATGCCGAGTTTTCACGAATTTTCATTTAACTCCAGCACAGGCGAGAACAAGATCTACGCCTGCAAATGTCTGCCTGATGGTGAACCCAGAGCCATAATCCAGATTGCTCACGGTGTGGCCGAATATATCGGACGATACCGCGAATTCATGGAATATATGGCCAATAAAGGCTTTATTGTGGCAGGCAATGATCATCTTGGCCACGGAAAAAATATCAGAAGCGAAGCAGATATTGGTTTTTTTGCGGATGAGGACGGATGGAATCATGTTGTAACGGACATTGACAAGCTCAGGGATATTCTGCGCTCTGAACACCATGATATACCATACATTCTGCTGGGGCACAGCATGGGCAGTTTTCTCGCCAGGACCTATGCCATTAAATATCCACGAAAATATGATGCCCTGATTCTCAGCGGAACCGGACACATGTCCCCTGTTCTTACCACAGCCGGATACGCTTTGTGTGCTGCCGCTGTAAAAAAACATGGTCCCCGAAAAGAAGCCAAATTTTTAAATGACGTTGCCTTTGGTTCTTATAACAAAAGAATTGAGAACCCCAAAACCCCTTATGACTGGGTAAACAGCGATGATCAGATGGTCATGAAATATGTCCTTGATCCCCTCTGCGGTTTTATTTGCAAAACAAGTCTTTACAGGGATATGATGGGTGGAATCCGATTTATAACAAATCAGAAAAACATAGATAAAATGAACAAGCAGCCCCCTGTCTACTTTTTTGCGGGTGAGGAAGACCCTGTCGGTGAATATGGCGAAGGTGTCAAGCGTGCTTATGACGCTTTCTGCAAGGCCGGTCTGAAGGATGTCTATATGAAGCTTTATCCAGGCGGCAGGCATGAAATGCTCAATGAGCCAAACAGGCTGCAGGTATATGAGGACATACTCCAGTGGCTTGAAATGAGGCTGCATACCATATAGCCACAATCAATTAAAAGCACCCATATAGGGTGCTTTTAATATTCAGCTTGTCAAAAAAGTCTTATCGGGCTTTTTTGACCCCTTCAATCTCCACATTTTTCGCAAAAGCGTAATATTGCGAAAAATCTCGCTTCGCTCGGCAAACGCCTGATACATCAGGCGTTTGCTGGAGTTTATTGGAACGCGAGGTGGGTCTTGACCCACTCGCGCACCCCCGCCGTGCCATTTTCAGCAGACAGATCCCTTGTTTTTGCACAGTCTCAAATTAAAAGCACCCATCTGGGGTGCTTTTAATATTTCTATAATGCTTGTCATAGTATGTGCATGAAGGAGTGATGAGCATGGTGGAAATGAAAAATGCTGCGAAAAAGTTCGGTGGGATCCTGTCATGGATTGCCCTGGCCCTGGTTGTAATACTAATGTTCTGGACAGTAAATAATCCGGCAATCGTTGGAACCGCAGCGACAACAAGGCAGCTTCCGGTATATTGTGTACAGCGGGATGACAAGGTTGTTTCTCTGTCGTTTGACGCAGCCTGGGGCAACGAAGACACGCAATTACTTATCGATATACTTGATAAATACAATATCAACACAACATTTTTTGTGGTTGGCGACTGGGTGGACAGATACCCGGAATCGGTCAAGGCTTTGGCTGATGCCGGAAATGAGGTTATGAACCACTCCTCAAATCATGCCCATTTTTCAAAGCTGACCGGAGAAGAGATCATAGCCGATATTACGGCCTGCAATGAAAAAATCGCTGCGGTAACCGGAACTGCTCCTACTCTGTTTCGCTGTCCTTACGGTGAGTATGATGACCATGTGATAAACGCAATTAACAGCATCGGAATGACTGCTGTGCAGTGGAATATTGACAGCCTTGACTGGAAAGGGATTTCAGCAAAGGAGATTGAACAACGAGTTCTGGATAAAATTGAACCGGGCAGCATTATACTCTTTCATAATGCCGCAGAGAATACTCCGGAAGCACTCCCCGGGATTATCGAATCACTCATCGCCGACGGATATAAAATTGTCCCAATTTCTCAAATTCTTCTGGATGGAGAATATACGATTGACCACAGTGGAAAACAGATCCCAGGCAAGTAAAACACCCTCAAAATTGAGGGTGTTTCATAATTATTCAGTTCTCAGAGCTTCAACAGGGTCCTTCTTTGCGGCAAGGCCCGAAGGAATCAAACCTGCAATAAAGGTAAGCAGAACACTGATCAATATAAGACCCACGGCCCCCACAACAGGAAGCTCAGCGTTCAGACTGGGAATACCGGTCAAATCATGAACAATTATATTGATGGGTATATTAAGCAACAGAGTCACAATAATACCGATTGCACCGGAAGTAAAGCCAATAATAAATGTCTCTGCGTTGAACACTCTGGATACATCCTTTTTGGAAGCGCCGATCGCTCGCAGAATACCGATCTCCTTAGTTCGTTCAAGAACACTGATATAGGTAATAATACCGATCATAATGGAGGAAACCACCAGAGAAATTGCCACGAAAGCGATGAGAACATAGCTGATTGCATTGATGACAGATGTGATGGAGCTCATCAAAATCGCAACCATATCGGTGTAATTGATCTCATCCT
>CAZYTE010000095.1:0-6334 GCA_964649425.1 uncultured Oscillospiraceae bacterium | reverse complement strand
TCGTGAAGTCGGGGCGGAATTTTTCGTTTTTAAACCCTATGGTTTCTTATCTCAACGCGCCTTTTTAAGCCAGGTTTTTTCCAATTTTATTTTCCGAGATATGCTTTTCTGACAGCATCGTTATTCAGCAGTTCCTGTCCGGTGCCGCTGACAGTCACACTGCCGGTTTCAAGAACATAGGCAAAGTCCGAAATCTTCAAAGCCATATTGGCATTCTGCTCGATAAGCAAAACAGTAACCCCGGCTTTATTGATCTCTTTGATGATATCAAATATGCTCTTAACCACAAGAGGAGCCAAACCAAGTGAGGGTTCATCCATCATGATTACCTTCGGTTTTGCCATAAGAGCCCGGCCAACGGCCAGCATTTGCTGTTCACCGCCGGACAAGGTTCCGGAAAGCTGCCACTCACGCTCTTTCAGTCTGGGGAACAGCTCATATACCCACTTCAGGTCCTCGCTGTAATCATCTTTTCTCAGGTATGCACCGATTTTAAGGTTTTCCAGAACGGTCAGGTTCGGAAAAACACGGCGCCCTTCAGGAACGAGGATTACGCCTTTCGAAACAATCTGAGAGCTGTCAAGGCCGACAAGCTCATCATCCCTGAATTTAATGCTGCCGCTTCTGGGCTTTTCAAGTCCTGCAATTGCTTTAAGAATGGTAGATTTACCGGCACCGTTTGCACCGATTAGGGACATGATGCTGCCCTGATGAAGATCAAAGGAAATACCCTTGACTGCTTCGATGCCACCATAATTGACTCTAAGATCATTGACAGAAAGAATAACATCACTCATCGTCACTCACCCCCAAGTATGCCTCTATGACTCTGGGATCATTCTGTATCTCGGCAGGAGTACCCTGAGCAATGGGCTTGCCGAAGTCAAGAACATATATCCTGTCGCTGATATTCATGACCAAATCCATGTGGTGCTCAACAAGGAATATAGACAGGTCATATTTATCTCTGGTTGCGGCAATAAATTCCGCAAGCTCCAGAGTCTCCTGCGGGTTCATGCCCGCAGCCGGCTCATCCAGCAGAAGAAGCTTGGGATCGGTCGCAAGAGCTCTTGCGATTTCAAGTCTTCTCTGAATACCATAGGGAAGGCTGCCCGCTACATCATTAGCGTACTTATCAAGGCCCTGTTCTTCCAGAAGCGCCATAGCCTCTGTGCGCATACGCTGCTCTTCCTTACGGTTCAAATGCAGTGCTGCACTGAAAAAGTTTTGCCTTGCACGCATGTGCTTTGCAATAAGAACATTTTCAAAAACAGTCAGATTTGAGAACAGACGGATATTCTGGAAGGTACGGGCAATACCCTTTTGGGTGATGACATCGGGAGTGTAGGAAACAGTCCTGTAATACAGGCCCTTGTTCTCGCCTGCATAATATTTCCTCATTTTACCCTGAGGATGGTTTTCCGCAATGGTCTCGCCCATAAACTCAACCTTGCCGTTGGTAGGCTCATAAACGCCGGTTACAACATTGAAGGCTGTGGTCTTGCCTGCACCGTTGGGGCCGATCAGAGCAACAATTTCACCCTTATTAATTTCAAGGTTAAGATTGTTTACAGCAACAACTCCGCCAAACTGCATCGTCACATTTTCAATACGAAGCACATTATCACTCATCGCTGCTCACCGCCTTTTTAACTGGCTTTCTGAAAATCTTTTTGAAGAAGTTGATTATTCCCTGCCAAGAGAACTCCTTGGTGCCCATGATGCCCTGACGGTAGAACAGAACTATAACCATAATGATTACAGAGAACACGACCATGCGGAAACCACCGCGCATAAAGGGAATATCCACGCCCAGATAGGTGTTTGCGTCGTCAAGGAATCTCAGCCACCATTCAGAGCTGGCTATATACAGGAAACTGCCGATAATTGAGCCTGTAACGGAACCTATACCACCTATAACAACAACAAGAAGTATCTCATAGGTCATGGCAGAAGTAAATGCCCTTGCCTGAACACTTGCCTGGAACATGGCAAGCAGTGCGCCGCCCACACCTGCAAAGAACGCACTGGTAAGAAACGCCTGCATCTTGGTCTTAGCAAGGTTAATTCCCATTGACTCAGCAGCTATTTCATCTTCTCTCACTGCTTTAAAAGCTCTGCCATAGGAAGAATTAATCAAAAGAACTATCAGGAAAATACAGACAGCCGCAAAAATTACAGGGAATAGAATACTGTCATATTTGGGGAATTTCTTGAGGATGTTGGATGCATTGGTCAAAGGGCCAAGCTTATCCCACTGGATTATCGCTCGGATGATCTCCGCGAAACCAAGGGTTGCAATTGCGAGGTAGTCGCTCTTAAGCTTAAGGCAGGGCTTACCTACAAGCCAGGCAAAGAGCACAGCCACAATACCCGCAGCAAGAATACCAACAAACATTGGAACAGAGAACTGTATCCATCCACCGTTAAAGTACTGGTATACACCCTCTCTGTATTCAACGGGAATGGTCAGTATGGAATACGTATAGGCACCAACCAGCATGAAGCCTGCCTGGCCCAGAGAAAACAGACCGGTAAAGCCATTGAGCAGGTTAAGAGAAACCGCCAGCAGCGAGTAAATCGCGGCTTTCTGAATAACAGATGCCAACATGGAATAATGCATTTGCTTATCTACATACAGCACCAGAGCAACAGCCACGGCTGCAAAGATAAGGGATAATATAAGATCTCTTTTCTTGTTCTGCATAATATCACACCTTTTCAGTAAGCTTTTCGCCAAACATTCCGTTGGGCTTGAACAGCAGAACAACTATCAGCAACGCAAAAGTAAATGCATTACTAAAGATAGCTATTGAATCATTTGACTTGATAAAGGACTCGCAGATTCCAATTATGTACGCTCCGATAACAGCACCCGGAATGGAACCAATTCCTCCGAATACCGCCGCAACAAATGCCTTAAGGCCGGGCATGGCTCCGATCATAGGGCTGACCTGACCGTAGTTGGAGAAATAAAGCACAGAGCCCACGCCTGCCAGCAAAGAACCTATGACAAATGTGCTGCTGATAACGCTGTTGACCTTGATGCCCATAAGTCTGGCAGTATCAAAATCCTTGGAGACCGCGCGCATTGCCATGCCGACCTTTGTGTTATTTATAAAGAGCACCAGAGCAATAACCAACAATACGGTTAAAACAGGAGTAACAATAGTAATGGTCTTGATAGTCATGGAACCCACCATGAAAGTCTTCTTAAGGAAGGGTATTTCAGGGTAAGGCCTTGCAAGGCCGCCGGTAATGTAAGTTGCCAAGTTCTGCAGCAGGTAGGAAACACCAATAGCAGAGATCATTACCGACATTCTGGGAGCAGAACGAAGAGGCTTATAAGCCGCCTTTTCAATAGCTACACCCAAAATAACTGTCAATATAAGAACGATGGGAATGGCAACAGCAGGGCTCATGCTTCCGCTTACATAAATCATAAAGAAGCCCGCCATCATGAAAATATCGCCATGGGCGAAGTTGATCAGGCGGAGAATGCCATAAACCATAGTGTAACCTATGGCTATAAGCGCATAGAGACTGCCCACCGTTATACCGGACAGCAGCAAATCTATATAGAAAGTAGCGCTATGCATAATAGTCTCCATTCTGCTGCAATCATATCATAGTTTAAAATGAAAGCAGCTGATTTAATAAACAATTTCCCCGGCAAGAACATTACCGGGGAAATCGTATTACACTTTATAAACGCCGATAATTACTTTATTTCTTAGCCAACATATGCATCAGAGAAAACGATCTCGCCATCCTTGAAGGTCTTGATCGCAACATAGTTCTTGATAGCATCGCCATTCTCGTCGAACTTCAGATCGCCGGTTACAAGGCCTTCTACCTCAAGATCAACCAGTGCGTTGCGGATTGCCTCGCCATCAGTGCTGCCGGCCTTCTGCAGTGCGTAGTAGGCTGCCATGTATGCGTCATAGCCGCAGGGAGTTACGCTGGAGATAGCCTCAGCGGAACCACCGTTATTCTCAATGCGGGTTGCATCAGCCTTGACCCACTCGATGAAGCCCTTGGTGAACTCAACACCGGCTGCGTTGGATGTGTCGCTTGCATCGAAGAAGCAGGAGAAGAACACGCCGTCCGCAGCCTCGCCTGCACGCTCTGCAATGGAAATATCATCCCAGGTATCGCCGGCCATGATCTGGCAGGTGATGCCTGCTTCACGAGCCTGAGAAATAATCAAAGGAGCGGTCTCAATGGAAACAGGAGCGAAGATTCCGTCATAGCCTGCTGCCTTGATGTTAGCCATGATGGTGGAGAAGTCGGTCTCGCCGGTCTGGAAGGAAACGGTGGTGCACTGTGCGCCGCCGGCAATAATAGCCTCAGAGAAGTAGTTTCCGAAGCCTGCAGAGTAATCATCACCGGCTTCAACAATAACAACAGTGTTCTTGCAGCCTTCCTTCAAGGCATAGCTTGCCATAACAGCGCCCTGGAAAGGATCAATATAGGAAATACGGAAGTAATAATCATTGCCAAGAGTTACATTGGGGTTGGTGCAGGAAGTGCCGATCGCGGGAAGCTTTGCCTCAGAGAAAATCTCACCAGCCGCAATTGCACAGCCGGAGCCATAAGTGCCGAGAACAACAGAAACATTCTGGCTTACCAGCAGCTGAGCTGCGGTGGGAGCCTTATCTGCTGCGGAAGCATTATCAGCATAAACCAGCTCAATCTTGTATTCCTTACCGCCGATGTTGACAGTAGGATACAGGCTGTGTGCATACTCGATACCGAGAATTTCCTTCTTGCCGCCTGCGGCATTCTGACCGCTGGTGGGTTCAAAAACACCGATCTTTACAACATCGCCCTTGTCGGAGCCGGAGCCGCCGCAAGCGCAAAGCGCGAACATCATGACCAACACGAGAGCCATTGCAATAATCTTCTTCATTTCAAATCCTCCTAATAAATGATATCGCCACTCGAGTCCGCATTTCACGAACACTTGTGTTTCATTTACGATACGATCATTATGCACGATTGTTAATAAAATTGCAATATTCTCTTCTGAATAAATTTGATCATGTCTATTGTATTTTTTTATACATTTTTCACAATTTTAGGACTTTTTCTCCAGTCCTGGCCGCCCTTTCTCTCCTCCGGAGACCTATATGAAAGCACAAGGAAATCGTGTGCGGATGCGCCAATGGCGAACAATTCAAGGCATTCCCCGGAAAGCTCGCGCACGGATGCGGGTTTGGTAATTAACGGTAATTTTGTACAATCAGTTTGTTTGCGAAGTAGTTCACAGCCGCGCTCATTCGCTGCAAGGATTCTTGCGTACGGTGGAATACCATCATTCATGCCGGATTTTATTCCAAGGCAGGCGCACATGCAAATTCGCCTGATTCTTGCCAGGGTATAGCGTTTTGTTTTGGCGGCAGAATAAATGGCGTCCAAAGTCGCTTCATCCTGGACAGCCTTGTAGATCCTGTTCCCCAATCCCTCTGATGCATCAGGTAACTCATTATAGTATGCTTCATTGAACATTCTGAGCCTTGAAAGCATACTTATCTCAATTGAATTTCTGTTCTTTAATTCTCTGCCATGTTCTCTTTCTGTCACAAACACTCTTTCAGCTCCGGCAGGCATATGAGATGCAGCACTTTTTCCGTCAATTATCATTCGTCTCAGCTCCGAGGCAGACTTAGGCCCGTTTGCTCCAAATTGATCATGGCCGCTGCCAAAACGCAGAACCGTCATCGGCTTTATCTCAGACCTGAGCTCATATGCCGCCTTGATATATTCTACGGCAAGAATATTATTTGGCAGCTCCAGCTGCCGCGCCAGCTCACCCAGATGACTTTGAAGTACAATTTGTCTTGCCGCCGGATAGGAGATACTGCCCTCTCTCTCCATAAACTGTTTCACTTCATATGTAATAGCTGGATCAAGAAGGCAGGATGCTATTTTCTCCAGCGGTTCAACTTCTCCGCTTTCGCTGCCAAAGCTGATGTGTGTCGCGCCAAAGGCATCAAGTAAGCCTACTGCTCCCCTGGCAAAGCCTTCTGCTGAAGAAAGAGCCCATGGCAAGGGCAGTTCGATCACAAGGTCTGCGCCGCACCGACAGGCAGCCTCAGCCCTTGCAAATTTAGAATACAGGGCGGCCTCTCCCCTCTGCACAAAATCTCCTGACATGACACAAACCACCGGCGGATCGTCGCCCAACATGGATTTGCTCATTTTAATATGGTATTCATGACCGTTATGGAAAGGATTATATTCGCTAACAATTCCTATTATTCCCATTTTTCTCAGCTCCTGTAAAAAACACTTGCCTTTTTTACCATTTCTTATTACAATGTCTTAGGTA